>CBDAFH010000168.1:0-6022 GCA_965195165.1 uncultured ANME-2 cluster archaeon
GATGAGAGAAACTGCCTGAGTCTTGCAAGTGTGATTTATAACAAACATCACATCAAAACTCAGGTGCCGAGAAATCTCGAGACCGTGCGAGTGGCGTGAGCTGATCCTTTCACACGATTTTTTCACAAAAAATCGAGTAAAAACTGCCCTTCGGGTCGGAGACCATTTTTTGAATGCGAAGCGCCAGTGGAACCGTCAAACCTTTGTGGAAAGTTTGCGAGTGAAAAACGGGTGTATAACCCGAAGGGCAGTTTTTGATCAAACTTTTGTGAAAAGTTTGGGTTACACAAACTCGATCGCTTTTGACGGGCAGGTTACGATACAGACATCGCACAGGATCTTGTTCTGCCCGAACCGCCTGCATTCCCCGACATTCTTCGAAGTGACGACACCACCTACCACTTCAAGGATCACCTTATCATTGGTTGGTGCAAGCCCGAGAGCCGCGCCATGCGGATCATTGGCAACGTTTACGGGGCAGGCAACGACGCAGTTCCCGCACCCGAAGCACAGCTCCTCATGGATGACCAGGCCGGTCTCGGTAGCGCCGCTCACTGGCGCAAGCAGCGATTGCAGCTCCTGCAATTGGCTCTCGTACCCGCTCTCGTAGAGCGGCGGGCAATCAGCGATCTCGGATTCGCCTGACAGAAGCGAACTTGCAAACGCCATGCACGTGGGCTTTTCGCACTCCTTGCAGTTCAGTTTCGGGAGCAACTGGTAGATTTCCATGATACTTGTCATTGCATCTCATCTCCGTAGATCGCACGCATAATTAAAATCGCCAAGCGATTTCCATCGATGACACCGCCATCGGGAAGGGGCATCACATGCGTTACATTAATATCCTATCAGTGATCAGTATT
Organism: uncultured ANME-2 cluster archaeon; assembly: GCA_965195165.1. GTDB lineage: Archaea > Halobacteriota > Methanosarcinia > Methanosarcinales > Methanogasteraceae > Methanogaster_A. Next base: position 864 of record CBDAFH010000168.1, read on the forward strand.
ACTCTGCGCATGACTTAAGCATAGCGCGAGGTGCATGTTATGGAGAAAACAAGGAACTTTGTACTGCGGGATAATGGTGGCAACGAACACGGCGTCTTTTCTGGAAAGCAGCCCCGGCAGGCAGCGCTCAAGGTTGCGAATCGGGTTGGTAGTACCAAAGCCAAGCCTACACAGATAATGCTACGTGAACGCGGCACGAAAAAGGTACACATCTTTGAGGGGTGGAGGGAACAGGTTAACGCTCCAAAGAACAAGCCGGACTGGATGCCGGACAAGATATGGAAGCCAAACGTCAGGAAGATCGGCATCGAATCGCTCGAGGATATTTGAGCGATTCTATTTTTTATTTTTTTGGTTATTTTATAGCTTTTATATTTTGCCACGCATTCATTTATTCGTGAATGAGCAATAGCACTAATTCCAGCAGGTTATTCCCTAACAAGCTCTGTGCCTGTTCAAAAATCCGATCTCCGGATTCATTCATCCCCATTTTCAATGCCAATCGCTGCAAAGAACCTTTTCATCACCACTTCTTCTGATATCTTCATCAGTGCCTGCCTATCCTTGGTGTCGCTGAATACTCCGAGCGGGATCTGGGCGCCCGCCATTGTTGCGTGCCCCCCTGCTGAACCCCCCTCCTCAAACGCATCCTGCATCGCCTTGCCAAGATTCAGCCGGATATCGTTGCTTCTTGCAGAGATGTATATATAATCCTCACCGATCCCGTACACGAGAACGGTCGTGATCCCTTCAAGATTCAGCAGATAGTCGGCAGCCTGTGCAAGTGCGTCCCGATCCCGGAGGGTCCCGACATTCGTGACCAGGTAACTGCCCTTGATCTTCCGGTTCATTATCGCCTCCCCAAACACGTCCAGCGTTTCTGTGGAGATGGCCGGCGTTTCGATCCTGTCCAGGATGTCATGGTCTGCGAGAGGATACAGAAGTGCAGCCGCAGTCAGGTCGATCGGATTGGCATTCCGTTTGAATCCGAGTGTGTCGGTGCGGATGCCGTATAACAGCGCGGTCGCAAGATCCTTGCTGATCGGAATATCGAGTTCCTGGAGATATTTCGTCATGATCGTTGCTGTAGCTCCGGCATTCGGGCGGATATCTATATACTCCGCACGTACCTCCTTCATCTCGGCAGGATGGTGGTCGATGATGATGGCAACATCAGAATCCTTTAGGAGCAGGTTATTCTCCCCGGGCATCGAACAATCGATAAGCGCAATCTTCTTGAAATCTTCAAGAGAACGTGCCTTCTGTTCATCGATTTTGCCCATATCGATCTGGAGCAGATTTATGAATGCCTTGTTCTCCTGGTGACCGATCTCGCCCCGGTACAGCATCTCGGATTCGATATCAACGCTCGCAGCAATCGTTTTTAGGGCAACAGCACTGGACATGGCATCCGGATCCGGATTGTCGTGAACCACGATTGCGAGTTTCCCTTTACCGATCGAGCGCAGGATGTTAAGGACGTTCGAGGCGTGTCTGGCAGATTCCACGCGGTCGAGGATCCGCAACGTAGCATCGGAAACGACCCTTGGCGGCATGATCACGCTGTCAGCCCCTGCTTCTATAAGTTTGGTCTTTGCGATGCTGTTTGGTGCACGTGCAATCACCTGGATGCTCTTTGATGCTTGCTTTATGGTATCGATTGCGTTTTCGTTTGCGGAAACGTCAGAACTCAGGATCAGCGCCACTTCAACGCTCTTAATATCGATCGGATCGAGCAGACCCGGGTCGTTTAGATCGCCTACGATGGCTTCAAACTCTTGCTCTTTAAGTGTCTCAACCTTCCCGGCATCCTTGTCGATCAGTACAACTGTCTTATTCCGGTTCACAAGTTCTCTGGCAACCGCTGACCCGATGTTACCGCTGCCTATGACAAGATACGGTGATTGCAATTTCTTATCGCCATTGGTCGCGCTTTTATGTGGGTCTGGTGTTTTTTTGGAGTCGGTGATACTGAGACCTCCACGGATATCGGATGTCTGAAGCGTATAAGCACTTTTCGCCATGATTACGAGACGTTCATCATACATAATCCTATCGATGATGCGAGGGCTGACAGGTTGCGCGATGGCATACCATGATTTACAATTTCTCCGCAACCATGCACCAGAGTACTCCGGGCAAACCCATTTTGAACGTTAATATTAATACCGTATACGCCGATGCTTCTGGAAAGAGGATTTGAAAAATGCCGACGATACACAGACCAAGACGTGGGTCACTTGCATTCAGCCCGAGAAAAAAAGCAAAGAAACCGATCGCACGGATACGATCGTGGCGGACCGATGGAGAAGATCCGAAACTACAGGATTTTGCAGGGTACAAGGCAGGAATGACCCATGTGCTGATGATTGACGACCGTCCGAACAGCATTACAACGGGTATTGAGATATCGGTGCCTGTAACGATCATCGAGATTCCTGCCATGCGTGTTGTTGCGCTGCGCGCCTACACGGACCGCGGATACTATGGGATGAAATTGATTACAGAGGTGTGGGCAGACCGTGATAACGATAACATCGAACGCGCTCTTGAGGCGGGTACGGTACGCGAGATCCGTGCGGTCGTCCAGACCACGCCGCGCCTCATTTCAGGGATTCCAAAGAAGACGCCTGACGTGATGGAGACGCTGATCGCTGGCGGGGACGTTGCCGCGCAGTTCGAGTACGGCAGATCGATTCTCGGGAAGGAGTATCAGATGGCAGATCTCTTCGCTTCAGGCGAGTTTGTGGATGTTGCTGCGATAACCACCGGAAAAGGGACGCAGGGACCGGTGAAGCGATGGGGTGTGCAGCTACAGAAGGGCAAGCATAGCCGCACCGGAAAGAAAAGGCACATCGGAAACCTTGGTCCATGGCACCCGCATCATGTGCGGAGAACTGTGCCGCTGATGGGGCAGACCGGGTACTACCAGCGCACCGAGTTTAATAAACGGATCTTTAAGATCGGATCTGACGGAACCGAAGTGACTCCGGATGGCGGATTCATAAACTACGGCATCATCAGAAACGGGTACGTGATGATCCGCGGAAGCGTTCCTGGTCCGTCGAAGCGATTGATCCGGATGAGACCACCCATACGCGGCAAGCCGCCATTGGATGCTCCTGCGATCAATTATATCAGCACAGAGTCGCATCAGGGGTGATTTAGATGAAAACCAATGTTTTAAGTTTATCTGGAGATGTTTTACGTGAAATCGATCTTCCGGATGTATTTTCCGAGGCATACCGTCCAGACCTCATCAAAAAAGCAGTCCTTGCCGCGCAGGCAAACCGCAGGCAGCCGTATGGCGTAACAGCGTACGCGGGCATGAGAACCTCGGCGCGCTCGCTTGGATCAGGTAGGGGAATAGCGCAGATCCCGCGACTTGTGAACTCAAACAAGGCTGCACGGGTTCCGCAGGCGATGGGTGGCAGAAAAGCGCACCCGCCAAAGGCAGAGAAGGACTGGAGCGAGAAGATCAACCGGAAGGAACGAAGGCTTGCGATCAAGTCAGCGATTGCAGCCACAACCAACCCCGACCTCGTTACTAACAGGGGGCACAGGTTCGAAGCAGATCGCGGTCTTCCGATCGTTCTTGAGGATGCTTTTGGGGGTCTGGCAAAGACCAAGGACGTTTGCGAGGTTTTGCAGGCGATCAACCTCTGGCAGGATGTGCTCCGTGCCAAGACCGGGAAGCATATCAGGGCAGGCAGAGGGAAGCTTCGTGGCAGGAAATACAAGAAGCCAAAGAGCATCCTGATCGTGACGTCTGATTACAGCGGCATCGAGAAAGGTGCGCGCAACCTCTCTGGCGTGGATGTCGTGATGTGCGACAGGCTGAATGCCGAAATGCTCGCACCGGGCACACACGCAGGCAGGCTCACGATCTGGACCGAGAGCGCGATTGCAGGACTGTAAATCTAAGTATGAATCCAGACGACATCGCCGATTACCTGAAACAGGTGTACCGGAAGGATATTGTAGTAACAGGCACAGGAAAACTCGGCGAGACTGAGGAAGGGCTCAAAGAGTTCGGATACGGCAAACCACTCCTCATCAGATTCCTGGCAGACGGCGAAGCCAAATCCGCAGTCCTCTCTGCCATGCGGACAGAGGGTGGTTTCGGTCACGACCATTTCTCTGACCGGGCGCAGATCCTGATCTGGCAGCATGCAACATTTAACAGACTGCCAGAGCACGTTCGATCGATCGATTGCGGCTATTTCACGCACGATGGCAGACTCAAGTCGGCAGGCGATGCAGAGGAGTATTTCCTGCTGATGGAGGAGGTCGAGGGCGTCGAATATTTCCTTGATCTTGAGCGGATCCGAAGGGATGGCGCAACCGAACTGGATGTAGGGCGGGCAAGTGCATTATCAGGTTATCTATCTGACATCCACGCCCGGAAGCATGATAGCCGGGAACTCTATGTGAGGCGGATCAGGGATCTCGTCGGGCATGGTGAGTGCATCATGGGCTTGATGGACAGTTATCCCGACGATCTCGACTTTATCTCAGGAAAGGAACTTGCCGAGATCGAGAGATCATGTGTCGACTGGAGATGGAAGCTAAAATCCGGAACAGATCGGTTGTGCATGGTTCACGGAGATTTCCACCCGTGGAACGTGATGTTTCGGGAAGGAACTGACTTTACTGTGCTCGACCGGAGCCGCGGTGAATGGGGCGAGGCAGCAGACGATCTTTCGAGCATGGCTACCAATTATATCTTTTACTCGCTTCAGGAACACGGGCGGCTGGATCATGACTTCAAAAGGATATACGACCGGTTCATGGAGAATTATCTGGAAAAGACAGGAGATTGGGACGTCTTGATGGTCATCCAGCTATTCTACGCGTTTCGTGGACTCGTGGTGGCAAGCCCTGTGTGGTATCCGAATCTTGACCGCGAGATCAGGGTGAAGCTGTTTAATTTCATAAGGAACGTGCTTATGGATGATGAGTTCGATTATAAGAACGTTAACTCGTATTTTTCGGGATAGTTTTTCTTATAGGGGGCACTTCAGTAGCTAACATTTTTAGATACCACCAAATAGTTTAATGGTGGTAACCAAATGCAAACATACGCCAATCTTCAAGAAACCATATTGCAACTATTTGTAGAGATAGATCTGCATCTATCAAATCCGTTGAGAACGATG
>CBDAFH010000169.1:0-3801 GCA_965195165.1 uncultured ANME-2 cluster archaeon
GCAACGCCGCTTGAGACAAGCGCCTTTATCACAAGCCTCGCAGATTCCTCAAGTTCCGGTTTGATCGTCTCTGCCCGGTCCATCACGATCTGCGCAGTCATCCGGGACAGCGTGGCAGCATACTCGCTGTACGGCGCATTCCGAAGCCGGTGCGCAAGCTCCCAGTCGAGAACCGCGGTGTAGTTCGAGATGAGGTCGCCGCATCCGGACGCAAGGAATCGGTGCGGGGCACGGGCGATGATCTCTGTGTCCGCGATGATCCCCAAGGGCGCCTGTGCCGGAACCGAGACGGTGTCGCCATCGCGGGCGATTGACGCACGCATCGATGCGATGCCGTCGTGCGCTGCTGCCGTCGGCACGCTTAGAAACGGGATGTCGAGCATCGTCGATGCGAGTTTCGCGACATCGATCACTGTGCCGCCGCCGACTCCAACGAGGAAGGAGGCGCTCTCTGCCGCAGTTATTGTGGCGTCTATGTTCTCCTGATCCGCGTTCTTGACGATTGCGATATCTGTTGCGAATCCGTCGTTGCTGAGGATATCTGATACGGACTCGCCAGCGATCTCTCGCGTCTTTCTGCCTGTTACGACAATGGCGCGCTTGCCCAGTTTGAGTTCGGTGCACATGCGGGCGGTGTCGGCTATGATGCCGTGTCCGATCGCGATGTTGCGCGGGAGTTGCATCCATTTCTGTGATTTTGGGGTCACGGGGTTATGGGGGTTTGGAAATTTTCAGGATTCACTCGGGCAGGATGCCCCGGAAGATCGATCAACAAGTCGTGACAGCATTCGCACACCATCACACCACCCCCTGCAAGTATGCAAGACTCGCCTTCCCCTCCTCGAGATTACGCGCCTCGATAACAAACCTGCACCCGCTATGCCGCTTGTACAGTTCATCCATCACATCCGCCCACGCAATCGTCCCCTCTCCGATCGGCAGATGCTCATCCCTCCTGCCATTGTTGTCATGGATATGGACGTGCACGATCTCTTTCATCCTAAGAAACTCGGACAAAACGCCGTTTGTGTGCGCATGTCCGACATCGAGTGTCATACCGAGATTCTCCCGGTCCACAAGTTCGATCATGCCAGCCATCTCATCCGGTTCTTTTCCGAAGATTGACTCCATCCTCGGCATGTTCTCGACAGCGAGTCTGACGTCGAGGTCATCAGCAAATTCGCAGAGTTGCTGCAACCCTGCGATGTTCTGCTGCCATGCAAGATCCGACATCTGCGCCCCAAGCGGCGAGAGATAGCCCGGATGCACGACCATCAGGTCTGAAAACTCTGAAGCAACGCGGATGCATGACGTTAACTGCCGGAGTACCTCGTCCCAGATCGGATAGTTCAGGCTGGCAAGGTTCAGGTCTGAAAACGGCAGATGGATCGTTATCGCAAGATCTGTCGTCTCGCAGACCTCCCGCATCCGTACAAGGTTCTGGCTATCGAGAGCCTGCGTTCCCTCGTACACGACCTCCCAGCCGCCAAAGCCCATATCCGCAAGGTCGCAAGCCCAGTTAAACGGATCCTCGATGACCGCTATGGATGAGAAACTGATGTTTTGAGAGGGTCTCATTTATCGTCATCCACTGCTTCGTAATCTGCGTCAACCACGTCTTCCTCGCCTGCTTCTGTGGCTCCTGCTCCTGCTCCGCCCTCCTCGGCCGCCTGTGCAGCCTCCGCACTTTTCTGATACATTGCGGCTGCGACCGGGTAGATTGCTTCGGTCAGTTCCTCGGTCTTTTTCTTGATATCCTCGGTATCCACGCCCTCAATCGCAGTTTTAAGCTCCTCTATTCCCTTCTCGACCGTTTCTCGCTGTTCCGCTGTTACAAGATCGCCTGCCTCTTCGAGGGTCTTCTCTGCCGAGGTTACGAGAGCTTCAGCCGTATTCTTCGCTTCGACCGCCTCTTTCACGTTCTTGTCCTCTTCCGCGTGATCCTCTGCGTCCCGGACCATCTGCTTAATCTCTTTATCAGATAGCCCGCCCGGCTTCTTGATCGTGATCGACTGCTCCTTTCCTGTGCCAAGATCCTTCGCAGTCACATTAAGGATTCCGTTTGCATCGATATCGAATGTAACCTCGATCTGCGGGACTCCCCTGGGCGCAGGAGGGATGCCATCGAGCATAAATCTCCCCATCGTCTCGTTTGCCGATGCGATGCCGCGCTCTCCTTGCAGGACGTGGATCTCGACAGATGGCTGACTGGCGGATGCTGTGGAGAATATCTGGCTCTTCTTCGTTGGAATCGTTGTGTTCCGCTCGATAAGTGGCGTTGCAACCCCGCCAAGCGTCTCGATGCCGAGTGTCAGCGGCGTCACATCCAGCAGCAGCACATCCTTCTTGACATCGCCCGAAAGCACCCCGCCCTGGATTGCCGCACCTGTCGCAACCGCCTCATCGGGATTGATGTTCTTGTACGGCTTCTTTCCTGTGACCCGCTCGACCGCAGCAATGACCGCTGGCGTCCTGGTTGAGCCGCCGACGAGGAGCACGCGGTCGATCTTCTCTTTCGAGAGTCCCGCGCTCTTGATTGCGTCCTCCATCGGCCCTACCGTCCGGTTCACGAGATCCACGGTCAGTTCATCGAACTTTGCACGTGCAAGCGTCATCTCCAGATGCTTTGGCTGCCCGTCCGGACCGACTGTAATGAACGGCAGGTTGATGTCGGTTGTGACCACCGTGGACAGTTCGACCTTCGCTTTCTCGGCAGCATCGGTGAGCCGCTGCATCACTGACTTATCCTTGGAGAGATCGAGTCCTTCCTGTTTTTTGAATTCTGCTACGATATGGTCCACAATATTCTGATCAAAGTCGTCCCCGCCAAGATGTGTGTCCCCGGATGTTGATTTAACCTCGAACGTCCCAATGCTTGGGTCCAGTTCCAGGATCGAGACATCGAATGTTCCGCCTCCGAGATCGTACACCATCACGGTCTGCTCGCCCTCGGTCTTGTCGATCCCATAAGCAAACGCAGCCGCGGTCGGCTCGTTGATGATCCTTTTCACATCGAATCCTGCTATCGCTCCGGCATCTTTTGTCGCCTGCCGCTGGGAGTCGTCAAAGTATGCGGGCACCGTGATCACTGCCTCTGTAATTGTCTCCCCGAGGTACGCCTCCGCATCGCTCTTCATCTTCTGGAGGATCATTGCAGAGATCTCCTGCGGCTTGTACTCCTTGCCGTCGATGTTTACGGTGTAACCCTTCTCACCGACATGCCGTTTGATTGAGGAGATCGTCCGTTCCGGGTTTAAAATTGCTTGCCTCTTTGCGATCTGCCCTACCAGCCGCTCCCCGGTCTTTGAGAAGCCCACCACCGATGGCGTTGTTCTTCCGCCTTCTGCGTTTGGTATGATAGTCGCTTCACCGGCTTCTACCGCCGCCATGCATGAGTTTGTGGTTCCAAGATCAATTCCTAATATTTTTGCCATTTGTTATGCACCTCTTAAATATTGATTCCGATGTTGTGGTATTAAGTTTTTTGTGCAAACTTTTCACAAAAGTTTGATCAAAAACTGTGGCCTCTTCAGCTGTGCCTTTGGGCGAGAATAGGCAAGCCCCCACCCGAAGGGCATTTCTTACTCGCAAACTTTTCACAAAAGTTTGATCAAAAACTGTGGCCCCTTCAGCTGTGCCTTTGGGCGAGAATAGGCAAGCCCCCACCCGAAGGGCAGTTTTTACTCTATTTTTTGTGAAAAATCGCACTTACACCATATCCGATTCACCGTACCGCTTCCGGTCCTCAAGTTCTTGCTTCTTTGCAGCATTCCATCCAGATACCGCCTGAAGATACCCGGT
>CBDAFH010000170.1:0-3577 GCA_965195165.1 uncultured ANME-2 cluster archaeon
ATACTCTGATGTTTGTTTGAAACTTCGCGAAATATCTATTTAGTGTGGCGGTGTGGTGACTGTGATCACGGAGGTTAATTTTTATAGTGGATTCTGAATTATTTTTGCGGGGTGTGTTGTACAAATGTGTTAGCTACTGAACCCTGCCCCCAAAATCTCATCTCCGGTTCGAGTCGAGCAGGTCTCATAACAATCTCCCAATCACTCTTTGGTAAGCAACAACAGAACAAACCATCTTGCAGGGATATTCATCCCTCTGCCCGATACAAAAACACACTTCCATTAGGGGATGTGTCCCAACTCCCTGCATCATGTTCACCCAGTACTTCATTGGACGTCCAATGTATAATATTTAACCCTTCCGTATCTGTGATTTTTTTTATCAGAGGATAAGCGCAGGCGGATCACTACTCGGGTGCTTAACCAAAGCACGCATGGACCTGACTACGGTCTTGCAGGTCCGGCATCCGCATACCCCTGCCGCTGCCCGGTTCCTGCCTCTCTTTCGAGTGCTTCGGGCTTGAATGCAAGTTTGATCACGTTTAACGCATGTTCCCTAGCGCGGGCTTCCGAGAGCGCTGCAAGTTCACGATCGCTCGCAGCTTCGTCCTCGTGCACGAAGACCTCGATGATGTGCGTGTTCGTCATCAACTGCGCCATAATGATCCCCTGCGATGCCTCGTGCGCACAGATCTTATCCTTCGGGTCTCCCCCGGGCATCCCAAACGCCATCACGATATCACACGAGCGATCCTCTATAAGTCTCTTGCATGCAACAGGAAGGTCCTTGATCCCGGGAACGGTGTAGCGCTCGATCCTTGCCGATGCATTCCTCTTCAGTTCCGATATCGCAGGTTCTGCCATATCCACACGTGCAAATGTCGTATCAGCGATTCCTATAGTTATGGTCGTCATGGTCAGGTCTCTCAAACTGCGATCGTGCCCCTGTATATCTAAATTCAGATTGCTGGCATAAAAACATATCCGGTAACCATAGGCTGCCAACCCCATGGTGGCGCGATAACCCTCCTACCGCGGACGGTTCACCGTGCGATTGCGATTGTGACCCTACCGTACCTTCTTTTCTCAAGCACCAGCTCCTTTTCGTCAGATAGTGCAAGTGCGGACGGCTCTGCAACGCCAACGAGATCGAACCTGTTCGCCGCAGACGGAGATGGCGGCTCATAAGCGTTGATCGTCTCATCGCCTAAGAATACGATCTCGCGTCCGAGCGACCTTACCGCCTCCTTGATGCCTGCCTCGTTCTCTTTGAGCCGCGAGGACGCAAATATCCGCACATCGCCGATCTCGATCCCTGCATCACGGAGAGCAGACCCGATGGCAGCAGAGACTTCCTCGTGGGTAACGCCGCGTCTCGATCCGATTCCGATGATCATGCTCCTCATAAGACTCACTCATGCCGGAGCGCATCCACCGGATCCATCTGCGATGCGGACCGGGACGGCAGGAATCCGGCGAGAACCCCGATCGAGAATGAGAAGAGGAGCGCAAACGCTGTAAGCTCCCACGAGATCCACGCATGCAAGAGACCGACCCCCATCTCCTTTCCGATAATCTCCACCATGATCGCCATCCCGAAACCGAGCACGATCCCGATCAAACCTCCAATTATCCCGATCAAACCGGATTCAACCAGAAAAAGCATCAATATTGTATTGTTCTCGGCTCCAAGTGCTTTGTATATCCCAATCTCCCTCGTCCGTTCCACGACTGAAGTGTACATCGTATTCATGATCCCGACACCTCCAACGAGAAGCGAGATCGCACCGATCCCGATCAGGACTGCAGATACCGCCGAAAGTATTCCGCCAACCGTCTCTGAGAGTTGTGCTGCGGTCATGACCGTGAAATCCTCCTCGTCATGCTCATCTTCAAGCCGGTCCCTGATACGATCTGCAACATCTTCAGGGTCGGCTCCTTCCTTTATCTTCACGAAGAAGAGGTCGTATTCATTGCTCACGTCGAAAAGCCGCTCTGCATCATCAAGACTCATAGTAATCGTCATGTCATCATTCCGGTTCCCGATCTCCTTCATGATCCCGACGACCTTGAATCCCTGATCCTTGATCTCGATCTTATCGCCTATATTGACCTCTTTGTAGGTATCTCCGACCTTAAAAGTCTTATACGCAGTCCAGTAACCAATCGTTATCTTATGGGTATCCTTATCCTCCAGAGCCCTCCCCGATCCGAGTTCATACCCCTGGACATCGAAATACGCGTCCTCTGCTATCGACGGCACCATGCCGACAACCGACGCAGTGGCATCGATATCCTTATAGGTTATAAGCGAGGACCGGGCGACCATGTAACTGTTCGCATCGACCCCTCGCACCTTTTCGACAGTCCTCACATCCCGGTCCGTGAAGTAGGTCGATGCGGAAGTCGAACCACCTAACGCGCCGCCCGGCGGCACCGGCATGATTATAATCTTGTTGACACCCATCTTCCCGATCTGCTCGTCCATATAGACCTGCATCCCGACTCCGATCGAGATCAAGCCAACGATAGCCATTATCCCGATCACTATGCCGATGATCGTTAGGTAACTCCGGGTTTTCCGCTGTACCAATCCCTTATAGCAGAACCGGAAGTAATCCGAGAATTTCATTTGGATATGATCCTTTTAATGCGTTTTCTGAAGAGGTATGCAAGCAGCAGAACGAGTGCTGCGATGATTATCCATGTATAGCTTCCACTCTTGGGTGCAATCGCTTTCATCTCTTTAGAAGTGTAAACTTTTATCGGTATTTCTGTCGTCATACTGTACGTATTACCGTAATCATCATCGTAACTCACATCTACAGTCACATTGCTGCAGTCTGACGACTCAGGCAAGATCCTGAAATCGACAGTATCGTAATCATCGTTCTCGATGTCCCCGATATATCTCGTGTCGCTGTCGATCAGTTTGAACCGACCCCCATCCGCTAACGCCGAAGGCGTCGACGCTTGCGTTATCGTCAGCACGACGTGCTTTGCCTGAGAAAGCCCGCGATTTGCAACACCGATGGTAATCTCTCCGACAACGCCAGCAGTGAGTTCGTCCTGCGAGTCGAGATAGACTAAGAGCGTGTTTCCGCTCGATACCGGAACCAGCACCGAATATTCCTGCACGGGCGCTGTTCCATGCGTTTCGTTCTCGTAATGGATTGCAATCGGCAGGGGGTGCTGGGATGGTGTGGTGGTATCGACGAAGAAACCGGACTCGATCGACACGGTCGCTCCGGGCGCCAGCGTGTCGATGTAGTACATGGACATCTTCGGAAGGATACTGGTTTGATTTTTGAAATAGACCTTTACATTCTTTGCAGGTCCGGTTCCCACATTTTTAATCGAGAAATTTGCAACAAACTCGGATTTGGGGTCTACTTCCGGGATGTCGGCATTGAGGAGTACGAGGTCCGGATGCCCCATCACCCTGATCGTCAGTTCAACCTTGCTCTTCGTAGTGAGGGTGCGACGGTCAAATTCCCCGCTGTAGGTGATATTCAGATCGAGTGTGTACTCGCCAGACCGTGCGTCAGGATCCACGGTCAGGTAATACTCGGTATTC
>CBDAFH010000171.1:0-4076 GCA_965195165.1 uncultured ANME-2 cluster archaeon
CAATCCCGGATCAAGCCGGATGCCGTGATCGGGAGCATAGCAGAGATGCGGGAGCTTTAGCACATAGCACAAGCACATAAACACCGCACCATGTAAGCATATATCACAGGGGATACGAACGAGGAAACATGACAAAAATAGCAATCATCGGAGGTGAGCAGAGTGGAAGAACGACTCTTGCATCGAAACTTGGCAAGAAAGGAAACGTGTCAGACGTCACGATCTACGACTTTGCCAAGAGCGGAACCATACTCACGATAACCGATGCCACTGGTTACCCAAAGTCCGTAAAACCTCTCCTGACCGCAATTGACCTATCTGATATAGTACTTCTCGCAGTCTCGCCAGAAGGTCTTGATGCATACACAGGCGAGTGCATCGTCCTGCTTGACCTGTTAAACTACAAGCACGGGATAATCGTGCTGACCAAGTCAGATACCTCGTATCCTTACGCACTCGAGGAGTTGGAGACGAAGATCCGGACGATTGGAGCTGGCACGGTAATCGAGGACTGGGAGTGCACCATCGTATCTGCCGAGACGTTTGAGGGGATGGAAGAGCTAAAAGAGATGATATCTTCTGCGGGCGCGGTTGTGGATCAGGAGACCGCGGAGTTGGGTGCGCTCCCGGCGCGCGTGGCGATCGATCATGTCTTTAACGTAACCGGCATCGGTTGCGTGATTCTGGGCGTGGTCAAGCAGGGCACGATACATGCGAAGGATAAGATGCTCATGATGCCGGCAGAGAAACCTGTCGAGATACGGTCGATCCAGTTGCACGACGTTGACGCAAAGAGTGCGGCGACTGGCGCGAGAGTTGGGCTAGCTCTTAAGCATATACAACCGAAGGATGTGGAGCGCGGAGATGTGATCTCGGAAGAGGGGCAGGAGATTGTTTCCACCGGTTTTACGCTTAACACCACGCTTTCACGGTTCACAAAAGAGATTGCGGTCGGGGATGTGCTGCATCTCTTCGTAGGGCTTCAGTCGGCACCTGCACGCATCGAAGAGATCGTGGTAAACGGGGCGGGTGTGGATTCTGCTCTGCCTGGCAGCGAGTGCACTCTTACGCTCTCAGGTTCAAAGAAGATCGCTTATGCCGAATCAGACCGATTCATTCTCGCCAATCTGGATGAGAAACAGAGGTTTGTCGGATATGGTTTCATCTTCCGATAACTTTACAACTCCCGCGGGAGATGATACCAGTATATGGGCTCGTAGGGTAGCGGATATCCTATTGGGCTTCGGACCCAATGACTCGTGTTCGAATCGCGGCGAGCCCGTTAACAAAATAATAGGTGATCAGCATGGACGATATTGATGAATTAACAAAACGCGCAATTGAAATGAAGGAGAATGGCATGCATGTCGGACAGATCGCCGACGAGCTCAACGTCTCGAAGGAGACGGTCACATACCTCTCGACACATGCCGGCAATAAGACAGAACTCCGCGCACCGCAGGATATGTCGATGAACTGGCGCAGCATCGGCGAGAGTTCGTACCGGTTGCGGTGCATCTCTGATGCGGTTGCGGATTTGGTCCTTGACAGTGTCGAGGACGTAGCAGAGATCGACGCAGTGGTCGGTATCGCTGTAAGCGGCATTCCGCTGGCAAGCATCGTTGCAAACGAACTCGGCACCAAACTCGCAATATTCTATCCGAACAAGCAACTCTTCGGCACTGAGAATACGGACGCTTCGGGCATCTTCAGCCACAACTTCGCAGATGCGAAGGGCATGACCTGTGTGCTCATTGACGATGTGATCACCACAGGTGGAACGCTTACAGAGACGATCAAGCAACTGACCGAGGTGGGGGCAAAACCAATAGCGATTGCAGTACTCGTCGACAAACTCGGGAAGGGCACGATCGAGGGCGTTCCAGTCTTCTCGCTCCTGCGCACCCTCTGGGTGAGTTGAGACGAACTACCGACTACCGGGATTGCCGGTTATTTCATACAGATGGCGAGCAGGTAGTAGCCGAGACCGTTAAACGGGAAGATCCAGCGCACCATGTTCTCGATCCTGCCGGAAACACGCAGGTATAGGGAGGCATCCGCTTCGATGCGCTCTAAATGCGGGTACATGAAGATCATCACACTGCCAACGCGCGTCTTCTGAAACCCTGCGCCCCTCATCTTCCTCTTAAGTTCTTTTCTTGAGAAATAATACGTCCAGAGACCGTCGATTACGAAGTCCCTATTTTTAAGGGCGTGCCTGACCCAGTCACGGTTTCCAACAAGGGTATGCCTGAGCCACCAGTTGAGATTCCACCGGTTAACGATGGTGAATATAACCCGCCCCCCTTCCGCAAGTACGCGGTGCATCTCGCGAAATGCCTGATTGTACTTTGGGATATGGCTATACGCGCAGAACATCGAGATGAGCATCGACATGCACCCCTCCTTAAACGGGAGCGCATCCGCACTTGCGATGATAAACGGTATCGAAAGCCCTCTGTCCTCTGCCTTCTTCTTTGCGATGCGGATCATCTCTGAAGAGATGTCGAGACCGATCACGTCAAAGCCCTGCCCCGCCAGATCAAGCGTCTGCTTCCCGGTCCCGCAGCCGACATCGAGGATGATGCCGTGCAGATCCCCTAAGTTGTCAGACAGCACCGAATCCTCGACCGTCCGCATGTAGTCGAGTTGCGGATTTACGAGTCTCGTATCGTAGTCGGATGCGAGGTTGTCGTAGTATTTCGGGATGTTTATCTCTGGCATTGTGTGAATAGCAATTTCCGGATCACTTTGTTATCGTCATCCTGCACCCATCTTTTGTAAACGTTGCGTCCAGGTTCATCCCGATGTTCGCTGCCACTTTCTTGTGGTATCCGTCTATGCAACCGCGGCAGTACTCCTCTCTGGATATCGGCATCCCCTTCTCCTTAAATTCCATGGCTGCCTTTAACGTAGCACACGTCTTCGTATCGAGAATGGCACTCTCGGAATCGCCTTCTACCCGAACATCGCTGCCATGCAGGTTTTTACTCATGGTTGCGTAGTGGAGCGCGTATGCAAGCGGAGTATCGATGCCCAGTGCGTTTAAGTTCATGGCACAACCCTCTGCTGCCATGGTCCCAAGTTCATCCTCTGCCTCTGGTCCCAGTTTTTGCCGGATGTAAGCTCCTGTGCCTACCAAGATTCCAACAAACATCTCTGAAGCGGTCTTCTGGATCTCTTCCTTACTTAGTTCAGGTATCTCTACCATCCTGTTCACCTCCTTTCGTTCAGATTTAATATCTGGTTATGGCATTTAAAATTATCTTCGGGTAGGGGATGCCTGTCCGCGCCACCCCCGAATGAAGAGTCCGTCCCATAATTAGATATTTCGCGAAATCGGATGCTTCTTTTTGTTGTGATTTTGAATTGTGGGACCGCCTCTGAATTCGGGTACATCCACAGAGCCGTACCTCTAACTTTTTATTCCCAAGACTGATAACTCATCTCCAAGTTCAGAATATCTTTTATTTATTGCTTCGAATAGCTCATCTTCTGCTTTTTTGTATGGTGCATCTTGTGTTTTATCACGAACTTCATTTGATTTATTTCTCAGGTAATTATTTATTGCCGAACGCAGATAATCTGGACCAAGATATTTATTTTGTTTAATTTCATCCCAAAACCTAAAAAACATCTGCTCTCTTGGACCTGTACTAGCTAGATAACCTTCAGAACCTTTTTGGAAGATGATATTATCTCCAATTTTAGAATATAATGGTGCAACAAGTTTATCCATTTCGTTAGCAAGTCGATCTATTTTCATAAATCTAGTTTGTTTTTTAACTTGAATGACATTCCACAAAGTTATAATAACCAGAAACGTAGCAAGGATAATATTGGAAATTGTACTAATAGCGTCCCAATTCAATTGTCCATTATTATTAAAGAAGACCTCTGCAATATTCATATTTCAACCTCGCGTTTTGAAGTCAAGTCACCAAACATGGGACATAAGTCCAAACCCCGTATACATCGCACCTCTCGTATTCAGTTTGGCTGTACCGATGTCCTGCACATACTCCGCCAGTAGCAAAACCATGCATCGATCATGGCAGAGTTCTCCGCGTCCCATG
>CBDAFH010000172.1:0-3687 GCA_965195165.1 uncultured ANME-2 cluster archaeon
GTGAACATCTATCGTGGTCGATTCGTAGAGTTCGCAATATTCTGCCACATGGCACTTCTGGCACTGCACGCCTGCTTCGAATGTGTGCTGCCCCACAAACATCGATATCGTGTTCGGAAGTACGAATAATGCAAGCGATACGATTGCGATTGTAAGCAGTGTGATCTTGTTCATCCGTATCACCCATTGCTCAGGTAATTTTTTGCGTGATCGTAGATCGCGGTCGTGTTATCCTTGATCAGATAGTGCGCTGTCTGGTTCCTGCCGCTTGTGTAGGGGTCTGAATGGGTCGGTATGTCGCCGGTTTCGTTGGAATCGCTGTGGCAGTTGGTGCAGTAGATATCCTTTGTGAGGTTGTGCTTTAGGTTTACGTCATAAGTGCCGTTGTCATAAGTGCTGTTGGTGAGGTATCCGTGGCAGATGCAGTTTGCAGGATCATGGATGCCCGCAGATACGTTTGTAGCCACGCCGGCATGACATTTGGTACAGAAGTTATCTTTGGTCTTGTAGGTGGTGTGGCTCGTTGCAAGGAGCGCGTATGCTGTCAGCGAACTCACCAGAATGATTGCCGCTGCGAGCACTGCAATTCTTTTCTTTGTGGTGATCAACTTCGACATCTTCAACATCACTATGTCCGCAGCAGTATTTTACCTTTGTGATCTATCGCAGGAGTTCATGGGATGGAGGAGCGCGAAAAAGATTAATTTAAGAATCGTTGCGCATCAAGGAAAGTTACAGCCGACCAACCGCAAACAGGGAAGATACTGACATGCCAGATTTCCATCTCGTCTCCGATTTCGCGCCCAAAGGCTCGCAGCCCGCTGCAATCGATAGCCTCGTTTCGGGACTTAAAAGCGGCAGCCAGTTCCAGACACTCCTTGGCGTCACGGGTTCTGGAAAGACGTTTACGATTGCAAACGTCATCGATAAAATCGGAAATCCAACCCTCGTCATCGCCCACAACAAGACGCTTGCTGCCCAACTCTACAATGAGTTTAAGGAGTTCTTCCCTGAAAACAGGGTTGAATATTTCGTCTCATACTACGATTATTACCAGCCCGAATCCTACATCCCGAAAAAAGACCAGTACATCGAGAAGGACGCCCAGATCAACCCCAAAATCGAGCAGATGCGTCTATCTACCACCGCGTCCCTGCTCTCACGGGACGATGTGATCGTCGTCGCCTCGGTCTCCTGCATCTACGGTCTTGGAAATCCTGAGAACTTCCAGAAGATGGGGATTGAATTAAACGTGCACGACCGGATTTGCAGAAACGAGATCCTCTCGCAACTGATCGATATCCAGTTCGAGAGAAACGACACCGACCTTGCACCCGGGCGGTTCAGGGTGAAAGGGGACACGATCGACATCATTCCTATGTACTTTAATGACATCGTCAGAATCGAGATGTTCGGGGACGAGATCGACCGGATCACGGAGATAGAGAAGATCTCAGGCAGGAAGATCGAGGAGATGGACTACTTCTATGTCTATCCCGCGCGGCACTTCGTCATACCTGAAGAGGAGAAGGCGCGGGCGATCGCATCCATCCTTGAGGAACTCGATTCTGTGCTGCCGTCGATGGGGATGTTTGAATCGCACCGGCTCAAGCAGCGGACGCTCTATGATATCGAGATGATCGAGGAGACCGGCTCGTGCAAAGGGATCGAGAACTACTCGCGCCACTTCGACAGGAGGGCGGCTGGAGATAAGCCGTACTGCCTGCTCGATTACTTTCCGGAGGGTTTCCTGATGATGATTGATGAGAGCCACCAGACGATCCCGCAGATTCACGGGATGTACAAGGGCGACTATTCCCGGAAAAAGACGCTTGTCGATTACGGATTCCGGCTTCCGTCCGCGCTCGACAACCGCCCCTTGCGGTTCGATGAGTTTACAGGATACATGCAAAACGTCATCTTTGTCTCAGCGACTCCCGGTGCGTACGAACTTGAGATATCGGGGCAGGTCGTCGAGCAGATCATCCGCCCGACAGGTCTTGTCGATCCGCACGTGGAGGTGCGCCCGATCGAGGGGCAGGCGGCTGACGTGCTCAGTGAAATCGAGAAGACGATTCAAGCAGGGGACCGCATCCTTATCACGACGCTTACGAAGAGACTTGCAGAGGAACTGACCGAGTACCTATCACACAAAGGCGTCCGGACACGGTATCTCCATTCTGATATCAACACGATCGAGCGGACCGAGATCATCCGCCAGCTAAGGCTTGGCAAGTTCGATGTTCTTGTCGGCATCAATCTCCTGCGGGAGGGGCTTGATATCCCCGAAGTCGGGTTCATCGGCATTCTCGACGCGGACAAGGAAGGATTCTTACGCGATACGAAAAGTCTCATCCAGACGATCGGCAGGGCAGCCAGGAACGTGCGGTCGAGGGTGGTGCTCTACGCCGACAAGATGACAGACTCGATTACGAGAGCAATCTCCGAGACCGAGCGGAGGCGAAACCTCCAGATCGCTTATAACCAGGAGCATAACATCATCCCGCAGACGATCCGAAAGCCTATTCGGGAGAAGGAGGTCGATCTCACAGACACAAAACACCTGCCAAAATCAGAGATCCCGAATCTCATCATCGAACTCGAAGCAGAGATGCAGGCGGCTGCTGAGGCACTGGACTTCGAGCGGGCGATCAAGCTAAGGGATGTTGTGAAGAAGTTGAAGGTGCAGGCGGCAGGGTGAGCGTTATTTTTAAGTATCATGGCAGCTACTGATTACATTGTATGGGACGATACGATCCACGTGGCAGCAGGATGCTGCAATCGTTGTTGGCTTGCCACCGTGAACATGCTGAAGTATGTGGTACGATGAGTGGCAGGAGATCGCGGTGTATGGGCTCTGGACTTAAGTCCGGGGTTTGGTGACTGCGAGATGACGGGCGTGAGAAAAGCGTCAAATTAATATGGGGCTAAGCGTACCAACAAGTTATATGAGATCATTGGCAAAACGAATAAAGGGTATTGAACATAGAGGCAAAGGTTGATTATATCGCGTCGGTAAAAGAATTCGGGACTTTTAAAGATAAAACAGCGGAGGTAAAAATAAGATGAATGTTCAAGAAAGAACGGTTGCTCGGCAGTTATTCCAGAATAAAATCTTCAAGGCCGATGGACAGATATTTGAAGAACTATTCAGTGCAATTATGAATTATGCAGAAGCAGATTTTCAACAGATAAAACCGTGGGGAAATATCGGCGACAGAAAGAACGATGGTTACATAAAAACCAAGGGCATATTTTATCAGGTATATGCTCCTGAAGATATACGAAAGTCGTATACAAATGTTGTCAGTAAGTTACAAAAAGATTTCGATGGTTTGAAAAAGCAATGGTCTCCTGTAAACGAATTTTATTTTGTTGTCAATGATAAATACAAAGGTGTAAATGCTGATTCTGAGAAAATAATTCAAGAGATGAAAATATCGCACAATCTGAACGATGCCGGATTTTTGACCGCAAAACATCTTGAAAATATCCTTTTTGAGCTCGAGGATGACCAGATATATTCAATAACCGGATTTAATCCGGACCCTGCTAATATTAAACAGTTGGACTTTTCAATCCTAAATGAAGTAATCGGGTATATTATGCAATTACCCTTAAACAAGGATGATAAATCAAAAATAGTAGTGCCCGACTGGAATGAAAAAATAAAATTAAACGTTTTGT
>CBDAFH010000173.1:0-6724 GCA_965195165.1 uncultured ANME-2 cluster archaeon
TGCAACGAACAACTGGTGGGGAACGACAGATAACGACACCATCAGCGCAAGCATCTATGACTGGAACGACGACATGGGCCGGGGCAATGTGACGTACCTGCCGAGACTTAGGCAGCCTGCTCCGTGCGCCCCGACCCCGGAGGGGGCGCCTGCATTCACCACCGCGGATGCCGTGATCGCGCTCCAGATCGCAGTCGGCAGCCGCCCGTGCGACATGCGCTTGGACGTTAGCGGCGACGACCGCGTCACCTCACTCGACGCACTAATGATCCTGCAGGCGGTGGCTGGGAACATAGAGATCGGAAAGTGTCGATAAACGAAAGAATCAACACGAGCATCTTCGACTGGACTTACAATACGGGCACGGGCAACGTGACAATCGATCCACGCGATGGACCAGCCCCATGCGCCCCGATCCCGGAACTCCCGACTGTCATGCCCTTCGCGGTCGGGCTGCTCATGCTTGCGGGATACGTGCGGGTCGGAAGACGGAAGTGAAGTGATGAGAGGTGCCAGTGGCACTTCTCTTTCCTCTCTTTTTTGTAATGGTCAGTTGGATGCACAACACCACGACTAACATAAATGACATCAGTAAGGAATACAACCACAGATAGACACATAGGGTCGATTTAAAAACTCTGTGCTTCTCTGTGGTTAAATCCGGTGAATTTTACCGCTTGTGTGGGATCGATTTGACCACAACAGATTCCGCTGATTTTATTCACAAGTTACTCGAGCATGTACTCGCTGCTGCTGTCTTGCACTACCCCACAGAATGCTCTGATCGCAGACTATGTCAGCACACAATATTCACGCAAAAGAGGTATTTTTCGGTTTCAGCGGACGCTTCTGGCGGTTCATCGAACATGCCGTCTGCATGACTCGATAAACCGGCTCACATCAAAACTCGGCGGTGCATGCATGTAACTCCCGAGCGTGGCATACTCGACCATCCCATCCATCCCGTCCCTGATGCCTTTCCCCCGGTTCATCCGGTATGCGAATCTAACATCAGGCGCGCAATCAGTCTCTGAGTAATGAAACTCGTGCCCGCGAATCCTACCTCTGGAAACGACCGGGTTACCGGATACGGTCGCATCGGTGTATCCGAGCGCCTGCAACCGGTTCGTCATCGCAGTCTCTGCCGGAAGCACGCCTGCCATCGGATATGCGTTCCCGTCCAGGTCGATTAAAGATTCGCAGAGGTAGATCATGCCCCCGCATTCGCCATAGATCGGAACCCCGTCCGCGGCAGCGTCCCTGATCTCTTTTCCGGTCTTGCTGCGTGCCGACAGTTCCTTTGCGTACAACTCAGGATACCCGCCCCCGAAATAGAACCCATCCGCTTCAGGCAGATCGTCTGCAAGCGGACTCCAGAATACGAGGTTCGCATCCCGTTTCAATGAATCGATCAGATCTCTATAATAGAAACAGAAAGCAGGGTCACGAGCAACCCCGATCGTGATATCGTGCCGGGCAGAGCCGCTACCGTCGCCATTATCATCGTCATCATCGCCAACAACAACACCACTACCACCACCACTACCACCATCCCCGCCCCCATCCGCCACCGCGTACCCTGTATCCTGGGTTTGCTGTGCGATATCCTGGATCGCGGGAATATCCAGGTGATCCTCTGCAAGCGATTCCAGTTCTGTCACGTAATCCGCGCGATATCCCTCGTGAGCCATGTACAGTCCAAGATGCCTCGATGGAAGTTCGATACGCGATGATTTCGGTATCTCTCCGACCACTGGAACCGAGAGCTCCTGCCGGATCGCGGTTCTTACCATATTGCCGTGTCTCGGGCTCCCTACCTTGTTCAGAATCACGCCAGCGACGTTGATCCGCTTATCGAAGTCGCAGTACCCCTTGACAATTGCAGCAGCGCTTCTGGAGACGCCTTTGACATCAACAACAAGGATCACAGGCAGACCGAGCACCCTTGCGACATGCGCAGCGGAGGCGGTATCGCTAGAACCCATACCATCATACAGCCCCATCGCACCCTCGATCACGCAGATATCGGTACCGGCTGCCGCTTTAGCAAACGTCTCACGGACGCCCGCCTCTCCCATCATGAACGTGTCCAGATTTCTGGATGCGCGCCCGCATATCGCGGTGTGGTGGCTCGGATCGATGTAATCGGGCCCGACCTTAAACGGCGCAACCGCACATCTGCGCGCAAACGCAGCCATCAGCGCCATCGCGACGGTGGTTTTTCCAACGCCGCTGTGAGTTCCTGCGATCAGTATTGCCGGCATGGTTTTAGCGATTGTTTGGTGAAAAAAGAAGTGTGCGTCTGTGAAATCCACATCTTCAATGCCATGATACTTGGTTGGCGGCGCGCCACATATAAGTTTTGGGTGATCTGAATATCGAGATCGATTTTTCGGTGTGACTGCAATGTTTTTATCAACGATGAATATGAAGGGAGTGTACTATACTATGTGCGAATCCGGAAGAACCAGAGCTAATGGATAAGACTGATAGTTGTATATCTTTATAAAATTATAACATGGACATAGAGAACATAGGAACCGAATCACTGGGTGTAAGAGGTCTTTGCTGTTTTGTAACGACCGCGAAGCAGAGGATATTGATTGATCCGGGCATAGCGCTGGGTTACAACAGGTACGGCTTGCTCCCCCACCCATTTCAGGTAGCAGTGGACGAGCGGATACAGAAGACGATCATACAACGGTGGTCAGAAGCAACCGACATAGTGATCAGTCATTTTCACGGAGATCACATTCCATTAGTGGATGCGAATCCTTATCAGTTCAACATTAAAAAAATAACTGGATTGAACCCTGACGTCAGGATGTGGGCTAAGAACCGGTCCAACCTGCATCCGATTGAAGAAAAAAGAGAGGAGTCTCTTTCTGCTATCTTGAAGAACGGTTTGACTTCCGCAGGAGGTCTAAAGCATGGTGTAATGACCTTTTCCGGACCGGTATCCCATGGGGGCAAGCGTAATAATCCACAGACGGTGATGATGACAAGGATCGAGGAAGACCGCGTCTTTGTGCACACCTCTGACACTCAACTCCTTGACGACAGAGCGGTCTCCCAAATACTGGACTGGGAACCCGATGTCGTATTGGCTGACGGACCTCCGCTCTACATGCCCAACAAACTTTCGAAAAAGCAGACTGAACAGGCGTGGCGCAATGCTAAACGACTATCCATGGAAGTTGGTACGCTAATTCTCGATCATCATTTGATGAGAAGTCATACCGGAGTTAAATGGCTGAAGTGGTTATCATCCGAAACAGAGAACAGAGTCATCTGTGGGGCTGATTTTATGAACGTCCCAAGGATGCTACTTGAAGCAAGGCGCAAATCTTTGTACAGGGATATGCCTGTCCATGCCGGCTGGCATGACGCTTATGGCAAAGGCATGTCCAGTACCGATCGTTACTGGAATATGGCGAAGAGAATCTACAAAGGCATGAAGCTGGACGATCACAGATGATAATAATAAAATGCGCTAAATGTAAAAGAAAGATTTTTAAATATCAAAAGATCGGAAAAGGTAGATTATGGCACTGCTGGAATGACCGGGTGATCAGGGATTACAGCGTTAGGGATGGAAACGAGGTTAAATGTCGGTGTGGTAATTTGATTGGCGTTGCTGAAGAGAAATGGGTTACTATGCGGCAGTATTCTTTTACATATTCGGGCGCGGTAACCTGAAAATAGTGCCGGTCACCTGGAACCGCGGAGAGTCGAAGAGTGATGGGACCGCGGATAAAAAATTCCAAAAGATCTTTCAACCACCTGCACGGTACTACCCGGAACCCAATTCAATTTCACTTGAGTTGAATTCAATTTTAATTTTTAGAAGAATTTAAATATTGCCACTTCCATCATTCAGAACTATGAGTTTCATAAGAGAAGCACAGAACGGACAGATCACAGAAGAGATGAAGACGGTCGCGAAGGTCGAAGGCGTCGACCCGGAGTTTGTACGAAAAGGGGTTGCGAGCGGAAGGATCGTGATCCCGGTAAGCCCGTACCGGGAAACCATGCCGTGCGGCGTCGGAAAGGGGATGCGCACCAAAGTAAACGCAACGGTCGGAACGTCGTCCGATATCGTGGACATCGATCTCGAAGTGAGAAAGACCAAAGTGGCAGAGAAGGCAGGCGCGGACACCCTCATGGAACTCTCGACAGGCGGCGATCTCGTGGAAGTCAGGAAGCGCGTGATTGCGGCAACGTCGCTCTCTGTGGGAAGTGTTCCCCTGTATCAGGCGTTTATCGAGGCGATCGAGAGGAATGGTGCGGTTGTGGACATGAATCCCGACGATCTCTTCCGGATCACGGCAGAGCAGGCGAAGCTCGGAACGAACTTCATGGCGATTCATACTGGAATTAACCTCTTGACAGTCGAGCGTCTCAAGAATCAGGGCAGGTACGGCGGACTGGTCTCGCGAGGCGGCGCGTTCATGACCGCATGGATGCTTCACAACGAGAAAGAGAACCCGCTCTACAGCGAATTTGACTATCTCCTCGAGATCATGCTCGAACACGAGGTCACGCTATCAATGGGTAACGGCATGAGGGCAGGAGCAGTCCACGACGCAACAGACCGGGCAGGGGTTCAGGAACTGATCATGCACGCAGAACTCGGCGACAGGGCGTACGATGCAGGCGTGCAGGTCATCATAGAGGGTCCAGGTCATGTGCCGATTAACGAGATCGAGACGAATATCACGCTGATGAAGAGCCTGACAAACGGAAGACCGTTTTACATGCTTGGTCCGCTGGTAACCGACATCGCACCCGGTTACGACCACATCGTAACAGCGATCGGGGGCGCAATCTCCAGTTCATGCGGCGCGGATTTCCTCTGCTATGTGACGCCTGCCGAGCATCTTGCGCTGCCGAACGAGGAGGATGTCTACGAGGGTGTGATGGCGTCCCGAATCGCTGCGCATGTCGGCGATATGATCAAGTACGGCGACCGTGCACGAGCATGGGATCTCGACATGGCACGGGCGCGGCGTGATCTCGACTGGAATCGGCAGTACGAGCTCGCAATAGACGAGGATCGCGCACGGGAGATCAGGAACAGTCGGCTTCCGGGGGATACGGAGGCGTGCACGATGTGCGGAGACTTCTGTGCGCTGAAGATCGTTAAGGAGAACTTTAATTTCGACAAGTGAGATCTGGTTTTAAACCGCTGGCGGGCTGTGACTGTGGCAGCCCGTCATGCCCGCTTGACACCATCTACATCACAGCGCTTGACGAAACAGGGCTGCTCGATTCTGGTGCCCTCAATCTCTGAGTCGTAGTTAACATTTTAAATCCTGTAGCCCCAAGTACGAAAAGAAGGTGTTACCATAAACGTCCTGCTACTTGCCTCACCAGATGTCCAGCACGACTTCGATTTCGTTGCGAGAATCCCAAATCTCGGGATCACGTCCATCGCCGGAAACATAAACGATGTCTGTAATGTCAAGGTAGCCGACTTAAACGTCACAAAAGACCCGCACAAATTCGTGCGCGAAGCCATACAAAAGTACCACATCGATCTCGTGGGTCTCAGTTGCATGAGCTTTCAGTATACAGGGATGCTTGAGATCGCAAAGACCGTCAAGGAGTGCGACAGCAGCATCCCGACCGTCTTCGGCGGCTACCACCCGACGCTTGAGTACAAGGAGCTCGCAGGGAGCCCTGATCTCGAGTACATCGACTTCATCACACGCGGCGAGGGGGAAGGGTCGTTTCGGGAACTGGTCGAAGCCATCCCGGATCAGCGGTACGATCACGTGCTTGGTCTATCCTACAAGGACAAGGAGAACGGGGGAATGGTGCACAACCCGACCCGCCCGCTTCTCGATCTTGCGGACATTCGCCTTCCTGACCGGGGCGCAAGACTGATTAAGAAAGGGTTTTACGGATTCTGCCACACCGTGGACGTCGTTGAGACGAGCCGGGGCTGCACGCAGGGCTGTAAGTTCTGCAGCATCGACCGCATGTACGGGCGCAGTTTCAGGACGTACGAGATCGACCGCGTGATTAAGGATATCCAGGATGCGAAGGATCACGGCGCAGAGAACATATTCTTCGTGGACGACAACATCACCTTGAACACGAAGAGGATGAAACGGCTCTGCGAGGCAATAATCGATGCCGGGCTCGATGACATCTACTACCAGACGCAGGCGAGCACCAGCGGGATTGCGAAGAGCAAGGAGGTCGTGGACCTGATGGCGAAGGCGGGATTCGATGGCGTCTTTCTCGGAATCGAGAACGCGCTTCCGCGAAACATCGAGTTGTTCGGCAAGACCGGAATGGCATCGGACTCGGAGAAAGCTGTCAGGTATCTCCACGAACACAAGATCATCGTATCAGGCGGGATCATCAGCGGGAATCCGGACGACACAGAAGAGGATATACTTCGAAACTTCGAACTTGCAAAGAAACTGAAACTCGATGTCCCTATCTTCTACATCATGACGCCGTACCCGAAAACGGTACTTCGCGAGGAGTTAATCGAGATGGGGCTTGTTACAAATACTGACGACGTCACAAAATATGACGGGATCTATGCGAATGTGAAGACAAGGCATCTGAGCACGGATGAACTCCAGCACATCATCTGGAAGATGAATATCGATTATTATGATCTGGGCTGGTATCTCTCAAATAACATCATACGAAGGTACCCGAAATGGTATCTGAAGCGCACGCTTGAGCTGATCCCGAAGTACAC
>CBDAFH010000174.1:0-3262 GCA_965195165.1 uncultured ANME-2 cluster archaeon
GAATGCGGCACTGTACCTTTCGCTCCTGCTCTTCGGACTCGGCATCGCATTAGCATACACCATCAATATCATCTGCTTCGCAATCGCTCTCGCAAACTCCCTGATGCTAATCGTCTATGCCCGCAATCTGAAGCGCACAGCGCTTGCAGGGAACATCTCTGTCGGATACCTGACCGGCTCCACGTTCCTGTACGGAGGTGCGCTCTTCGGAATCCCGGGTCTCGTCCAGGCATCCGGACTCTTTGCGCTTGCGATGCTTGCAACGATCGCACGTGAGATCACAAAGGACATCGAGGACATCGATGGCGACTCGGCGATGGGGCTTGATACGCTTCCGATCCGCATCGGATCGAGACGTGCCGGATATGCCGCATCCGCATTCGGCGGGATCGCAGTATTGTTAAGCCCGGTCCCGTACCTCTCGCTTGGATTCTCGGTCTGGTATCTCGCCGTGGTGATGTTCGCGAATCTCTGTTTCCTGATTGCGATACTGCGATTGAAGAAGGGCGATGCCGCGGGTTCATCGAGACTGTTTAAGCAGGCGATGATGGTGGCTTTGCTCGCGTTCGTGGTCGGGAGCCTGGGCGGCGGCGCGTAGACGTGGGTGGCGATCGGTGATCCGGGCACACGGAGAAGTTGGCACGCTCACTTGGCGGCGTATTCGGTAGGATATAGGGCGAGATCGGTTCCGTTCCCCTGCCTGTATTGGCAGTTCCGCTCATAGAGGGGTTTTATGTAGGATGGGTTCTGATTTGTCAATTATGGGGCGAGAAGAGCTCTGCCACGATCGACGCATGGGTTTGTTGCTGGCTGGATACACTCGATCCATTATGCGCAATCGGATTTGGAACATCTTTGAGATAAAAGGCTGTTAAAAATAAAGTGATTTATAGAAAATGGTGATAAAATGGAGACGATATATTTGGCAAAGTGGGGAAGTAGATTCTGGGCTTGGCTTATTGATATCTTGTTGGTAAGCGTTTTGTCGGATCTTATTGTAGAGTCTTCAGGATTTTTTTGGGATTTTAGCTTCACCAGCATGGAAGGTTTTGGAGTTAGTGGATTATTAATATTTATCTATTGGACATTATTTGAAGGATATACTGGTCAATCTGTTGGGAAAATGGCACTGGGTTTAAAAGTTACAGATCGGAAAGGAGAGAAGATAGGTTTTGGAGTTGCGGCATTGGAAAGTTTTGGAAAAGCATTTCTTCTGCCATTGGATTGCCTTATTGGCTGGTTGGCTATGCCTGATAGTAAGTTGCGTCTCTTTAACAGGATTTCCAGTACCATTGTTATCAGAACACAATATGAAGAACCCGAAGGGGTAAGATACGTCAAAGAAGATGAATAGTCCCGGTTTTATGGTGTCCCCTCGGTGCGATGCATTTTTATACAAACATGCCCCCAATATCAATCGATGGTTTCAGATGTATTAAGCGGGGTAAAACCGGACGTCAGGATGCTTCACGACATGGACGACGTGCTGTACGACCGTTCGCAGCTAAACGCTCCTGATACCGAGTTGTATTACATGTACCGGGATCTCTCACTGAGCAAGGCGGATCACGAGAGGATTCTCGAGCACCGTCTGCGGTATGACATCACCGTGATCCCGCCGGGGATGCTCGGGACGGAGTACGTGAAGACTGCGGGACACGACCACCCTGGTGACTACGGGGAGCTATACGAGGTGCTCGAAGGAGAGGCTGCGTATCTGCTGCAGAAGAGAGCAGGGGACACCGTATCGGACGTGATCGTGGTATATGCTGGTGCCGGTGACAAGGTCATCATACCGCCGGGATACGGGCATGTGACGATAAACGCATCTAATAAGACACTTAAGATGGCTAACTGGGTTTGCAGGGATTTCTCCTCTATTTACGACTTCTTCAGGGAGAAAGGTGGAGCTTCGTACTTCATGCTGGAAGAAGGATTCATTCCGAATCCGAAATATGGGAATCTTCCCGAGATTCGTTTTTTAAAGCCGACAAATTACAGTGAGGTTGGACTTTGGAAAAACAAGGAGATGTACGGACTTGTGAAACAACTCGATATGCTGGAGTATCTAATAAGACCGGATGGGTACGGCGGATTATTTGAAAGAATACTTGGTTGAGGTGGTACTATCACAGAATATCCTATTAAACGCGGGCACAAACTCGATGATGACCTGATTCGGGAGATGATGAAGGAATGCTTCGGATGCGATGCTGATATGGAAGACGGTAAGTTCGTTATCGGTTACAAATCATTAAAGCGGATGGAAGCGTGGATAGACGGGAAACAACTCTGCGTACATACGGAATCGAACATGGATGCAGATCTCGAGGACGTATCCGATGCAAACAAATGTTTTCGGAGATTTCTCGAATCTGCCACCGGATTCACCGCAAAGCAACGTACAAAAAAGATGAAGAAGAGTTAGTTGGTTGCGCCGCTACCATCATGGCTACTGTTGTGAATTATAGCTTGCTGAAAAAAAAGTATAGGGCTTAGCGAAGATTGTGTGATCCCTCACACAACAATCGTCGCTGCCGATGCGATCTTTGGATACCGTTCCGCTACTTCTCGCGCAATCGGTCCCTTGATCTCGGTGCCCTTTGGAATGCCATCGTCATCGGTGATTACTACTGCGTTATCCTCGAAGGATACGCGCATCCCGTCAGGACGCCTGTATTCCTTCTTCTGCCTGATCACCACGGCACGCATGATCTGCTTTCGCATCTCAGGAGTTCCTTTCTTTACAGAAACGACCAGCATATCGCCGATCCCTGCTTTCGGGTACCGGTTCTTTACGCCGCGGTAGCCCACCACAGAGATGACCCCGACGACCCGTGCGCCGGTGTTGTCCACGCAATTTAATTTCGCTCCCGCGTTTAACGGGCGCGTCATCGCTGAACGGATTCCCCTCATGTCAGCGCCACCACCACAAATGACTTGGTTTTGCCAAGAGGACGGCACTCAGCAATCTTGACAACATCACCCTCCTTTGCATTGATGCATGGCGGGTTGTGGGCATGGATCCGTGATCTGCGCTTTTCATACCGTTCGTATTTGAATATTCTCCTCTCGTAAGTGCGCTCGACCACTACGGTTTTGTCCATCTTGGAACTGATAACAACTCCATCAAGCACCTGCCCCCTGACAGGGAGCGTGCCATGAAACGGGCAGTTTGGATCCTCGCATTCTGATAGCGGGATAGGTACATTCAATCCAATATTTCTTGCCATCGGTTATTCCTCTTCCTTTTTAGTTCCTT
>CBDAFH010000175.1:0-4371 GCA_965195165.1 uncultured ANME-2 cluster archaeon
GCCTGCACCCGCACGTGCGCCCACACGCCTGCGCTGCATCCTTGATCCGCTGGATCGGTCGCTGGTATGTAAGCGCTGTTGGCGTTGCCTCGTGATAATGCAGTATGCCACCTGATCTCGCTGCAAGTAACCCCTTCACGAGCTGCTCATGCGATGGATCGAGATATCCCATGATCACCCGGTCTGCGATATTCTCAGGAGCTTTTACCGCACAATCTCCATGCACCGGGAAGACTATATCCTCCACCCGGTTGATCCCGGTGTTCTCTGTGAGATAGTGGTATGCGGTCGGGTTGAGTTCGATTGCGATAACCTTTTTCGGGCGTGAATGGACCGCAATCTGGATTGAAAAGTAGCCGATTCCGGCAAACATGTCCAGAACAACCCGGTCTTCGCAGATTCGCGCCATCCGCATCCGTTCTACGAGATTTCCCTGCGAGAACATGATCCTCGCAGCATCGAGTTTGAAGTAGCAGCCATTCTCCTTGTGTACCGTCTCTGTCTCGCCAGTTCCCGCGATCACCTCGCAGATCGGCTCACGGAAGCGTCCCGCAACACCCCTGTTCCAGAGCACTGTGCTGCACCTCGGATACATCGCAAGAAGCGCATCCCCGATCGCGTTTGCGTGAGCACGAAGCGCATCCGGGATGCTCACGAGGATCACGGTACCGAGAATCTGCCAGCCGCGCGGGAGGAGTTTCGCTTCTTTTGAGGGCAGATGTACCAGATCGCGGAGGTTCGTGTGGGTCATAAACGTATCTCAATTGTAGTCATGCTCTGTAGTCATTGTGCTTTCCTGAATTAATTTTGCCGATCCCGGTATCGCCACAATCAGATTTTATAATACTGATCACCAACCAAACAAAGCTCCATACCAAGTTCCATACCCCAAACCATTATATGAAATTTGCAGAGTATTAGACTAAGATGAAACCTGAACTTGAGAATCTCTTGAAAAAACACGGCTACCATATAGCAGGCAGACACAGCGCGGTAAAGACCTGCCACTGGCTGAACCGGGCTATCCGGGGCGCAGGCAGTTGCTACAAATCACAGTTCTATGGTGTCCGGTCGCACCGGTGCATCCAGATGACGCCGACGCTCTCGTGCAACCACCGCTGTCTCCACTGCTGGAGGCCAGTTAAGATGCCGGTGCCGCTCCCAGCGCCTACCGATTGGGATTCTCCAGTTGAAATCAAGGGGTCTATCATCCGAGAACATGCGCGCCTCATCTCAGGATACGGCGGATCCGAGACCACTGACATGGACGCACTAAGAGAGGCGCAAAAGCCGGACCAGGTTGCGATATCGCTCGCAGGTGAGCCGACCCTCTACCCGTATCTGCCGGAGTTGATCGACGAGTTTCACAAGGACGCTATGACCACGTTCGTCGTCTCAAACGGCACACAGCCGGATATGATTGCAAAGATTGCGCCGACCCAGTTATACCTCAGTCTGAACGCGCCAGATGAAGATACGTATCTTAAGGTATGCAACCCGTGCGGGAATTTCTGGGCAGAGATCAAGGAGTCCTTACAGGTGCTTGGCAGGTCGAAGAAGAGAACCAGAACCGCGGTCAGGATCACACTTATCAAGGGGGTTAACATGTTCGATCCGGAGGGCTATGCGCGTCTCTTGCGTACGTGCGAGCCGGATTACATCGAGGTCAAGGCGTACATGCATGTCGGATTCTCACAAAAACGCCTCGACAGATCTGCGATGCCTGATCACGAGGAAGTGCGCCTCTTTGCATCAGAGATCGGGGATGCAGCCGGGTACCGGATCGCTGATGATTCTCGAATCAGCCGGGTGGTCCTGCTCTCGCGGGACGGGGGCGTGAAGCGGATTTGAGGGTCCGGGGTGAGTTTCGATTCATCCAGCATGGGAATGAGAATTCTGCCACAAGCGATACATGGGTTTGCTGCTGGTTGATTACACACAAAGACCGGGGGCGCAGTCGAACCGGATGCAGAGCGAAACCGTTGGTAATGCGAAAACGCGAGGTACAAGCTATTGTACTTAAGTGTGGGGCATAGTGCCCGAGATGGGTGCGATACCATCGCGTATAGGAGTCGGATGGAATCTAATTATCAGAAGGGTTTTGTTGGGTGGTGGCGTGAAAACAGCATCAATTATTCTTTTTGTACTTGTTTGCGTTCTTCAAATTCAGTTATTACTTTTTCCAAAGCTTTTAAAACTCGTTTTGCATGTTCAGGTGCCATAAATACCCTTGCAGTTGAGAGCGCTTCACCTTCTGGTGGGCCCTGCATAAAATCTATAAAAAAATCTGATTCAGAACAACTAACCATTGCAAGGTTAGAATAGAATGTAAAATCTATTCTCTTTATCTTCTCTACCGTCTGTTCAGTTTTGTTTTCTTCATCCATTTAAACATCCTCCATGTAGTACGCCTGTTCACCGACGAGAGATTTTGCAACTACTTCTCCACCCATAACCGCAGACCCCACACTCCAAGAAGTCATAAGAGCATCTTTTGCCCCCAAAAAAAGGTTTAAAGATGTGTTTTCAGACGGAACGGAAGCGGCTTTATAAAGATCTCCAGCAAGTTCTGTGACAATAATAGGTTCTTCAATTCGTTCTTTTTCAATGAGTTTTCCAAGTCGCTCCGATACGATGTATCTTTCTAACATTAAAATTATCTTTGCTTTCGTGTTTTCAATATTAAGTTGATAAAACTGTGTTTTACCAACCTTGCCCGCTTTTTTTACCACGCCTTCTTCTAAAAGACTTTTTGTATGGCTATAGACAGTTGCTTTAGACACATCTGTCATCCTTTCGATTTCTGGGACTGATAATACATCTTCATAATGCTCGGTAAAAGTTTCCACTACTTTAACTTGCGGGCAACCGCCAAACAATTCTGATAGTACGTACATGATCGTTCACCTACTTGTTCTATAGTTAGTATAGATGTTATACTTAAAGTTTATTTTTTCGTTTTAACCTTATTCATATACAAGATTTTTATAAACCAGTCCCCCAATACTAAAAACACCACATGGATGGCATCGCATTGAATGATGATGAACGAAAAGTTCTTGAAGTACTTGGTAAGTTGCACATATCCAAAAATAAAAACGTGTATGAAGCAACCATACGTAAAAAGTTGCCTCAAAAATATCAAGGCAATTTACCTAAAACCATCAAGAGTTTGCATAGCAAGGGACTTTTAAGGTATTATCGTAATGAAAATTATAGTTTGACTAAGGAAGGGGTGATAATGGCAAAAACATTAGCAAAGGAGGCGATGAAGAAACAGTATGGGGACCTTGTAATCTCGTTGGTTGTTTAACACGCCGCTTTTTTTATATCACGCTTTCACATTCCACATACCCCCTCCGCAGCGCTTACACCAAGAGCATTCGTTTTGCACATCCTTTGAGGTCCATCAGCCAACCCTTGACTATCTTCTTCGTCTATTAATAACAGCAAGAAAGATGGTTTTCATGCAACGGGGTGATAGATTGAACATAATAGATAGGGCAAGGAATCTGGCAGGAAGACTCGTAGATCCGTTCTGCCAGATACTGGCGTACACGAAAGTGAGCCCAAACATCCTCTCGATCATCGGCTTTCTCTTCGCAATCGCTGCCTGCATAACGATCGCTCTCGGGCACCTCGTCTATGGCGGGTGTCTCGTTATCATGTCAGGGGCTTTCGATGCGTTCGATGGGGCGTTTGCCAGAAAGTTCGGACTCGAAACCAGATTCGGTGCCTTCTTTGACTCGTTCATCGACCGACATTCAGAGGCAGCGATCCTCTTTGGCATTCTATACTATGCTGCCATCGCGCAGGAGCACACCCTAATCCTGCTGACCTTCGTATCCCTTGTCGGATCGGTCATGGTCAGTTATTCGAGAGTCCTCGCAGAGGGGCTCGGCACCCCATGCGGGATCGGTATAGGCGATCGGGCGGCACGGGTAATCGTCCTGATCCTGATGCTCCTGCTTGAGGAACTGCTTGTAGGTCATCCTTGCCATCTTGTGTACCATGACCGCGCTTCTGCGCTTGTGTCATGTGTACGTAGAGACAGATGTATGAGGAGGACGTTCGTGAGGCAGACCGGGCGCCTGGCGCCCCGCGGTTAAGAAATCTTAAAGTACAGCTAAGTTTCAGATTCCTCTGATCGACATGCAATACAATCCACAGACGATCGAGAGAAAATGGCAGGAAAAATGGGACGCAGAACGGATATTCCAGCCAGAGGTATCCGGTAAAGAGAAATACTTCATAACAATACCATATCCATACTTAAACGGAAATTTACATGCCGGTCATACCAGAACATTCACCATAGGCGATGTTATAGCCAGATACCAGCGGATGCTCGGACGAAACGTCCTATTTCCG
>CBDAFH010000176.1:0-6258 GCA_965195165.1 uncultured ANME-2 cluster archaeon
ACATAAACATGTAAAGCATCCTCTATTGAAATTGGACAGGTTGTGCCACCACAGTATAAAAATAATATTTTTTGGATATCTAAAAACGCCAACAGTAGAAATTATGCGAAAATAGATGGTGACCTGCGGAATGTGAGATACATCACCGCCTTGATCTGCCTTTCGTTTAACTTCAGGTCATGGAGATATTCTTCATCATAGATATCTTTTCCAAACACTACCCGAAACCCCTGATATTCCTCAAAAGTTGGTTCGGGAAGTACTGCATCAATGCAGTACTTTTGCATTTTTTCTATGCCACTGCCCCATTGTTCAATCAATTCAGTGTCATAAAAGACTTCTGCCAGCCCTTTATTTCGCAGTGTGGATGAATGCGGCTTGTATAGTTCTTCCAGTGTAATCCCAAAGGGTAAGCCGCCGGGACTCCGAACAACCAGTTTATCTTCATATATTCGTATTTCAATATTCGATAAGATTGTATAATCGCTATGGCAAACCGCATTAATGAAGGCTTCTCGCAGGGCTTCTAAGGGGTAATCCCAGACTTGTTCTCTTTCTGGTTTACCGGTCATTGCAAATTCGACATTTGTATTTTTAAGTATGAAATCCATGGCTTCATCGATCTGCTTAAAAACAGTGCCTACAATCATCTGGTCATCAATGACAATATTTCCTGCTTTGAACCTTCCGCAGTGTATCGCAGCTTGAGAAATAAATTTATTTGTCTCTTTTGAAAACAGAAGAATTGCTGCCCATGTGGGCTGCCCTTCATTTATCAGTTTCATTTTTTCAAGAACCTGCATTGGTTCTTCATCGTCCCCGATCTTTTTCCTGTCGGTTTCCTTTGCTTTTTGGATGTATCGTTTAACCTTTCCAATGTCAATATCCTCAAGGCTGGCATTCTTTGCAGGATATTTATCCCAGCTCATTCCTGTGGAATGCAGGTGCATCTGCGCAACTTCATGCGCACTCATTGCGCGATTGCTGCTGTCCACCCTTTTCAGGCATTTACCTTTTACATTCTGTTTGATATGGCTGTCAACTTGACCGGGCGTTATGCCACAACTCCGATTTTTCCGGATATTCGAGCCGTGGGTAGCAGACCTACAACCCGAACAGCAAATCCCGCGGGTCACCCGATGAGTATGAAAATGTGCACCTATTTTCGGAGCAAAAATCGACACTGCCCAAGATCAGGCGGAATCGAGCACAACAGTCTCCATGTCCTCCCCGATCGTGACATCGCAGCCACAGTATTCGTGCACCGTCGCAACCATCTCATCCTCAAATCCGACCGTGTGCGGATACAGGTGCGTCAGGATAATCCGCCCAACCGCTATCCCGACCATCATATCCCCAAGCATCCGCGGCGTCGTGTGATTGGTGACATCAGCAACCGAGTCGGGAAACGAGCACTCATGGATCAGG
The DNA here is from genome assembly GCA_965195165.1 of uncultured ANME-2 cluster archaeon. GTDB lineage: Archaea > Halobacteriota > Methanosarcinia > Methanosarcinales > Methanogasteraceae > Methanogaster_A. The sequence continues at coordinate 1,429 of CBDAFH010000176.1, forward strand.
AGGTCTGCACCGCTTGCGAGCGCGGCAATGCTCTTTATGGGTTCGGTGTCGCCAGAGTACACGACCCGCACACACCCCCCCTCGTCAGCGATGCCGTAGCCAAGCGAGGGCATCCCGTGTGCGGTCTTCGCGCAGATGACCTCGTATCTTCCGATCGAGACACGATCTTGGTCAGCCATCTCAAAGACCTCGACATTCATCCTGCCCAACATGTAAGGATAAGCATCGAAAACCCGTGAAAGCCACTTTTTGGTACCGGATGGTCCATATATCCGGAGGTCGTGGCTTCCGGAGAGCCATTTCGCCTTTATAAGACTCATGACATCTGCAACATGATCAAGATGCAGATGTGTGAGGAACACGTGCCCGATCGATGCATAGTCCAGAAGGCGTGGAAGAACCCCGCTTCCGCAGTCGAACAATACCGGTGAATCGAGATTTACAAGAATGCCTGACTGCACTCGGTGCGGCTGGGGCATGGCAACTCCGGTTCCGATTAGGGTTATCTCAATGGTCATGGTTTATCAGGGGGGTGCACGGTTCAAAAGATTTCCGCAAGTTGTGCGGTCTGTCCGGTTGCATACGTTGCATAAGTTGCCCGGACGTTTGGTGGTCACCTGGGCTTATCCGGGGTAGAAAGCCGGAAGCCGTTCATCAATCCATAAAAAACAAGAGCAACAGTTGCCGCAATCAGTGCCGTGTGGACTGAGGGGGTGCCCATCAAACCCCCTATCCCTGCCACCACGCCACCGCCAACTCCGCCCGCAATTCCGGCGATCAAGTCTCTTCGTCCGTCCAGTGGTTGTTGCTCCTGTCCGGACTGGTCGATTAATAGACTCATCAGATGTTAGGTATGTAACTAACAGTACTTAAATATTTCGATTAATCGAAAGATTTAATGATTAACTGTGAAATATCGGGATGCGTTAACAAAGCCGTTGGCAGCACGATAGGGCGCGGAGTGGAAAACTCCGCGGTGAGAACCCGGGTGGTAGGCAACCAGCTATAACACGATCACAAACGTACTCCCGCGTCCAACCTCGCTCTCAGCCCTGATGCTGCCGCCATGCCCATTAATGATTCCTCTGCAGATCGCAAGCCCGAGACCCGTGCCGCCAACCTCGCGCGTCAGCCCGGAATCCACCTGATGGAATTTATCAAAGATCCGGCCCAGTTCGTCTGGCGGGATTCCGATTCCTGTATCGCTGACGCGGATCTCGGGATGCCCTGCAACCATCCGCACCTGAATACGAATCTCGCCTTTCTCAGTAAATTTAAGTGCATTTCCGATGAGATTTACAAAAACCTGCACCAACCGGTCATGATCTCCTGTGATCTCAAGTGATTCGCCTTCCAGATCGGTGTGAATGGAAATACCTTTCTCCTCTGCGATAACTCTCGTGCTTCTGACCGATTCCCTGATAATGTCGTACAGATCCACAGGTTCAAGATTGAATTTCAGAGTCCCGGTCTCGATTCTTGATATATCGAGGAGATCGTTTACGAGCCTGCTCTGTCTCTCAATATTACGGTCGACGATCCCGAATAACTCGTCTTTCGTGCGGATGTCTTTCTCTGATCCGGAAAGTGATCTCAGGATGTCCATCGAAAGTTTTATCGATGTGAGCGGCGTTTTCAGTTCGTGTGATACCATCGAGACGAACTCGGATTTCAACCGGTCAAGTTCCAACAATCTGATGTTTGCGGACTCAAGTTCCGTATTTGACTTTTTCAAGTCCTCTGTCGTCCTTTCGACTTCATTCTCCAGCTCCCTGTTCCATCTCGAAAATATATGAATGATGCTTCCGCTTCCGGCGAGGATGATTGCGATGACGATTGCGATGAACAGGATCTGCTTTCTGTAGACCGAATGCACCAGCGCGTCCACATCGCTTGCCGGAACGCTTGTGGCAACCGACCAGACAAGGTCATGCCAGACGATCGGAGTGTATGCTACGATCCGCCACTCTCCGGAAGATTCGTCGAAATAATAGCCAGTCCCCTCCTTTTCCTGCATCTGCTCCGATAAGATTTCTGCGTAGGACGAATTATTGGTGCAGAAACTCCCGATATACTTTTCGCCGATCATCTCCCTGTGCGCTCCGTCATACAGCGAACGTCCGGAGTGATCGATCATGTACATATATCCATGCCCTTCAGGCATGACCTCGGTAAGAAACCGTTCAGATAGCGAGGACACCTTGATAATCGCGAGTATCGTGCCTTTGAATTCGGTATCATCGTACACCGGCACCCATGCGTATGAACCAAGCCCACCTTCAAAGAGCGGTGTCGGGTCTGTGATATACGTCTCTCTGCGATCCTTTGCAAGATCGAATGCCTGATTTTTGTTCTCCGCATACAGATCAAATCCGATTGGCGCATCTTCGCCTGGGTAGCCCGATACCACCACACCGGTGCTATTTATAAATTGAATTGCAAAAAAACCTCTGGATCTGTAATAAATTGGTATAAAACTCCGTGCCATGCCTTCTGGTGACGTATCTGATGCATCGGCTGCCAGCACCTCGATTAAAACGGTCTTCTCCTCGAGGAATCCCTCGATTCCGACAGCTGCCTGCCGCGTAAGCAGCAATTGCTGCTGGGTGAACTGTCGCTGCACAATCTCCTCCACCTCCTGGTTGGTGACGTGCCCGAACCACGCTACCACAACGATGAGGAGCGCGGCAACGGCAAGGGTGGCGAATTTTTTGTGAGACATGGCAGGTACCCCGATCCGGCAGTGGAATACAGGTGGCTGGAATACATGCGGCTGGCCTTAAGTGCCGTTTGGTAAGCCCCGCACCACCAGAGTGACATCTACAACTTAAATGGGCCCGCTGAGATTCGAACTCAGGACCTCCGCCATGTCAAGGCGACGTCATAACCGACTAGACCACGAGCCCATGAGCCGCAGTGAATCATAAGTGGATGGATAGCAATATAAACATTACGCGAACAAAACCAGACGATGGAATGCGAACTACGTGATGATGTGCTGGCAGCAGGAAGTGACGCGGTCGAAGAACTGTACGATCGCGGCTTCTACGGGCGCGTAAAGGACGGAAAACTCGAACTATCCTTGATCGAAGGGGCATATCTGCTTTCCCGCGGAAAGATAGAGATATTTTCAGACAGAAAGGCTCTCGACTTCAAAGAGTTCTTTGAGATCGCATCAGAGCGTGTCAAGGACTTCGAACTTGGGTACATCGTCTTTAAGGACCTGCGCGAACGCGGCTATTACACAAAGATGAGTCCGATCGGATTCCGGATATATCCGAGGGGCGGGCATCCCGGAAAGACGCCGGCTCATGTCTTCGTCTATGTGGTCTCGGAGCGGGCGCATCTTCCGCTGCAACGCATGATCTCGGAACTTAACAAGGCAGAGAACGCAAGAAAACGGTTGATACTCGCGATAGTCGATGAAGAGAGCGATATAACATTTTATGAACTAAAGAAAATAATTATGTCCGGCGGGCAAGCCGAACCGGATGCCGGTGGTGCAGGAACGCCTGCGGCTGCAAGTCTGATCAACGACCGCACGATCGTCTGGGAGCCGGAGATTGCTGATTTTCTCCACCAGAATTACTTTTTCGGAAAGAAACTCGACGAACTGCGCCTCCAATTATCATTAGTCGAGTCGGGATACCTCCTTTCCAAGAATTGGATCAGGATCGAGCATCAGAACGCAGCAGAGTTCAATGAATACGCTGAAGGGGTCGAACCCGGGCATACGCTGAAATACCTGGTTTATTCGAATCTTCGGGACAGCGGATTCGTTGTCAAGACTGGATTTAAGTTCGGGACTCATTTTCGAGTCTATAAACAATTTAAAACCGATACGCACTCAGAATACCTTGTGCACACCATTGCGTCCGATTACACTTTCGCCCTGCCCGAACTCTCGCGCGCTGTGCGCATCGCAAACACGGTTCACAAGCGGATGGTCTTTGGCTATCCCGATGATGGGGCAGGAGATGAAGCCGGAGGGGTTGGATATGTCGAGGTTGGCTGGATCAGATTATGACCTGATAGGCGCATGATAAACAAGATAGACCCGATTGATATGACTAACATGATAGAGGCGATTCGGAACCGGGCGAAGGCGTGCAGAGCGCGCGTCGGAATCGGCATCGCGGATGGCACGGCAAGCGAGGCCGTGATCTCGGATATCGAGAGCGCACGCGGGTTCGCAGATGTTGTGCTGATCGGGGATGAGAAGGAGCTTTCCGCAACCGGCACCGATCTTGAGATCATCCATTCGGACCAGCCGGAAGTTGAACTGGTGGACCGACTCGTGGACGGGCGGATAGATGCCGCTGTCCGCGGCACGCTTGGCGCCACAAAGACTCTTGGATACCTGAAAAGCGCACTCGGAGTTTCGAGACTGGATAGACTTGCGCTCCTCACAACCGCTGACAGTGTTCCGTTCTTCCTTGTGCCAGTTGGGATCGATGAAGGAAATTCAGTGGCAGACCGGGTCGATCTGGTCTCTAAAAGCGTAAATACCATCAGGAGATTTGGGATAACGGAAAAGGTGGCTGTTCTTTCAGGCGGCAGATTTGAGGACGCGGGCAGGAGCGAGATCGTGGACCAGAGTCTTGCTGATGGCGAAGTTGTAGCAGAGCGGCTCTGTGAACTCGGGATCGATGCAAAACACTACGGAATCCTCATCGAAGATGCGATTGGGGGTGCAAACGTCATCGTTGCGCCCGACGGGATCACAGGAAACCTGATCTTTCGCACACTGACATTCCTTGGCGGTGGTGGCGGATTTGGCGCGCCTGTGCTTGCGGATCTGGTCTTTGTGGACACGTCACGGGTGAAGGT
>CBDAFH010000177.1:0-15828 GCA_965195165.1 uncultured ANME-2 cluster archaeon
GATCAAGGACGTGATCGCCGCCAACGACCATGAATGTGCCATCTTCGAGGTGCGATCTGGCGTTCCTGACCCCCCCTGCCGTCCCTAGCGCGGTTCGCTCGTACACGCAATCGATATCGATGCCCTCGATCTTCCGCACCTCTTCTTCGATCATCTCACCAAGGTAACCAAGCGTCAGCACGGCATCGGTGAACCCCTCGGTCTTCAGGTGCTCGATCAAGTGCACGATCGAGGGTTTGTTCAGAAGCGGTATCAGCGGCTTTGGTCGCTCAAGGGTCAGTGGACGGAGTCTTGTGCCCAGTCCACCGCACATAATACAGGCTTTCATGGCTCCTATTCGGAATTCTGATACGTCTCAACGAATTTCACGTTATCAAGTTCCATCGATCCGAGGAGTTCGCCTGCGATCCTCGACTTCACGAGCAGCCAGTTCTGATTTAGCCTGAGATCACCTGGCGGTTCGATCACAGCAGTCTCATCGACAAGCTCCACATCAAAATCCATCCTGAAGTAAGATTGTAACAGGGATTTGATCTTGTCGAGGTCGTCATCGATCTGCTCTTCGATCACATAATCGAAGATCAGGTTTTTTCCAGCCATTGGGCTGTTGAAATCGATGCGCACCCTGCGCCCGATCGTCATGACAACCATGCCCTGTTGCCCATCGACGACTGCCCGCATCCCTTTCACAGGCGGCTCTGTAAATTTGGATGTGGGATATGTCTTTACCAGTTCCGTTTTGTGTTCGCCGTAGCCCTTCTCCGGCGGAATCTCAACCGTCCCGCGATAGCCGGCTTCCTTTTCGACAATATCCTCATCCAGACCTTCCACGACATGCCCTTTGCCAACGATGATCACGAAAGAATCGTATCGGGTATTCTCATCGTATATGCCCTGTTCCTTTGCGACTTCCTCGTCGGTGGTGTCGAATACCATGCCGTCTTCCAACCGCCCGGTATAATTTATCCGTATAAAATCTTCATTCTCTATAGTCAATTATATCATCTCACAGATTCGTATTTCTTTTGTCCATTGTGTGGATCATGATTGTTGCAAGTTTCATAGTATGCGGTAAATGTAAGCATCTTCTATCAGTGTATTGTTTATAACGTTTCGTGTAAATCTGATACCATCTATATCATGTCCTGTGCTGATTGCCGTCTTTAGAAGTTTTATTAATCGATGCTTTGGGCTCAGAACTGAAATATTCTTCAGAGAAATTTCTGACGGCGGCGAGGGTTGTGTCAGCACCGACCGTATAAAACCATACGATTTCCTCGGACCATTCTCTTCTACAAACGGAGAAGCAATTAAAAGCCGCCATTCGTCAGAATCTGACGAATAGAACCACAGAGAAGCATCTACTTCAAACTCTGTCTTGTCCAGAGCTTCTATCAGATCCTTCCCCTCTTGTATAGCTCGCTCTACCAATGCCGTTTTATCCATTGTAAAACTCCTTGTTTTGCATCTGCGACCGCAAAATAGAGATCTTGCGCTTCTTTATCGGTATGTTTCTCGTACCGGCTCTCCACCGACCAATCTTTTACGGTATTCCAATTGACCGCAAAATCCGGATTACTTTTCAACTCATCGTCAAACTTCGGTCCGAGAGCAGCTGTTTTAACAAGACTTGTAAGATCGTGGATGTAACTTGCATTAACAACATTCTTGTCGGGGAAATCGTGAAGTCTTGTTTGTTTTGCGATACATGCTTTTAACCCACATTCAACCACGTATCCGCAAAGATAATACGATCCTTCGTAATTCCCGTTTTCCAGTAACACGTGTGCCTCCCTACATCTGATAAGCGCAAGATCTTGTAGATCATCCCGATTCATCTTCATGCCTCTCTAACATGAACATTTCACATAACATATCTACTTAAGTCCTGCGCGCAAGCCCGTACCGCTCGACATTGTGGTCAGCAATTGCCTGAATCTTCACAATCTCATCTCTTCCGCTCTCATCTTTGAACAGATGCGCAAACCGCTTCTGCATCCGGAGGTACTCCTCGACAGGCTTTTGTTTGATCTTATGCACCTTCCCGAGTTCTCCGTCCACGATCTCAAAGATCGGGTACAGCGCGGTCTCTACTGCGAGCCGTACGACCTCGACACCCAGTGAACTGTCGAAGTACCAGCCAGTGCAACACGACGCGTGGATCTGGACATAAGTCGGGCCCTTGGTCTCGGTAGCGGTTTTTATCTTGCGGATCACGTCTTTTGGGTACGCAATTGAAGCGGTCGCCACATAAGGCGAGCCATGCGCCACAAGGATCGCGGGCATATCCTTCTTCGGGAAGGGATTACCGTAAGAAACCGTTCCGGAAGGAGACGTTGTGGTCGATGCGTCAAAAGGCGTTGCTGCACTGCGCTGGATGCCTGTGTTCATGTACGCCTCGTTGTCGTAGCACACATACGTCATGTTGTGCCCGCGCTCGAATGCGCCCGATATGCTGCGGATGCCTATATCAAAGGTGGAGCCATCGCCTGCGATGACGAGCACCTTTGTGTGAGTATTGCCGCGGGCAGCGAGTGCAGTCTCGATCCCTGACGCGACTGCGGCAGGGTTTTCGAAGAGCGAGTGGATGTACGGGACCCGCCATGCCGATTCAGGGTAAGGGGTTGTGAATACCTCAAGGCAGCCGGTAGGACCGCACACGATGCAGTCGCTGCCAGCACCTTCAAGAACAAACTTCGCTGCAAGCGATGCCCCGCACCCTGCGCAGCCGCGATGTCCCGGTGCCAGTAGACTCTCTGTAATCATCCTTGATACGCTCCTATACTCGGTACACCGTGACGTTCTCGGAAGGGCGTATAATTGTTTCACCCGTCTGAGAAACAACCATCATCGTATAGATCACTGCCTCTTCCCCTAATACATATCCTGTCACGTCCCATAGTTCAACATCCTCTACTTCCCAGTTACCATCCTCGTCGACATACCCGACACTCGGTCGAAGGCGATCTCCTTCATCTTCGGTGCAGACATGAATCCGGACCTTTGAGCCGGGCACGCCACCATGTCCTTTGACATCGATTACGCGGGGAACGCTATCGCCATCTGCAGGATAGGTGATCTCGAATGCGTGAGTTGGGGTTGGGGTTGGGGTTGGTGTGGGTCGCGACGGTGGCACAACCGTCTCTACCGGTGTCGGTGTTACCCTTGGAACCGGTATATCCGGATCGAGTGGGTTTTCATCCTTTGAATCCCAGTAACCATCGCCATCGGTATCCACATTGTTCGGATCGGTTCCGGCAATCAGTTCCTGTTCATCGTCCCATCCATCGCCGTCGCTATCGACAACCTTCTCATCCTGCCAGATGCATCCTGATGATAGTAGCAGTGACGCGACTGCCACGATTAGCACAATATCTTTTAATCTCATGATTAACTCCAATTGTTGGGTAGTCATTTATCTATGTTTCGGTGATATAAGGACTTTTGCTGGATATAACCATGACCAAACAAACAATGGTAGAGAAGATCCTGTCCCAAAAGACAGGAAGAGACGTTCTGCCGAATGATATGATCGTCGCGCCTGTGGATCTCGCATTCGCGCACGATGGCACGCTTCCGCTTGCGATCCAGTTGATGGAGGACGAACTTGCGACAAGAGCTGTCCACGATCCCGAAAAAGTGATCGCAATCTGCGACCATGCGTCACCGTCCCCGAGTGAGCAGGTCTCAAACGTCCAGATCATGATGCGGAAATTTGCGCAGGAGAACGGGATTGCGTTTTATGAGAACGGCGACGGCGTGTGCCACCAGATCGTGCTCGAACGGCACGCAGCCCCGTACAAGGTAATCATCGGCGCTGATAGCCACACATGCACACATGGCGCGCTCGGCGCGTTTGCGACAGGTATGGGATCGACTGACATGGCAGCGATCATGGCGTACGGGAAGGCGTGGCTGAAGGTGCCAACGAGTTACAGGATCGAGGTCACAGGAAACCTTGGTGCGCATGTCTATTCGAAGGATGTCTTCCTGTATCTCTGCGGCAGGATCACCGCAGACGGTGCGACATACATGTCGATGGAGTTTCTCGGGGACGCAGTGGACGCTATGAGTGTGGAGTCGAGAGCCGTTATGAGCAACATGGCGATCGAAGCAGGCGGGAAATGCGGACTCTGCGCTGCTGATGAGAAGACACGCGAGTTTCTTGCGCGTTATGGCAGATCTAATGAGTACGCGCCGCTCACTCCTGATCCCGAGGCGGATTACGCATCCGAGATCGTGATTGCCGCGGGTGACATCGAGCCGCAGATCGCTGCTCCGCATCGCGTCGATAACGTAGCCCCGGTGAGCAAGTACGCGGGAATACCGCTTGATCAGGTCTGCATAGGATCGTGCACCAACGGGAGGATCGAGGACCTGCGGATTGCCGCACAGGTACTTAAGGGGCGGAAGGCGGCTGCGGGGACACGGCTGGTCGTGTATCCTGCGAGCAGGAGCGTGCTCTTGCAGGCGATCTCAGAGGGCGTGATCGCAACACTCGTCGAGGCAGGCGCTGCCGTATGCGCGCCCGGATGCGGATTCTGCATCGGACGGACGGTTGCGCTCGGAGACGAGGAGAAGGTGCTATCCACGCAGAACAGGAACTTCAAGGGAAGGATGGGGAACAATAGCGCGGAGATCTATCTGTCGTCGGTCGAGACTGCCGCGGTGAGCGCGATTGCAGGAGAGATTGCGGATCCGCGGGAGGGGTAGGCTATTGCGAGAGGGGGTTATGCGAATAAAGATTGGTTGAAATTATCAGAGAATTCTTTTGAGTTCTGGGATAAGGAGGAGGATGCTTATTATGACGATCTATGATCAGGGGGATATTGTATCGGTTCCATTTCCTTTCACGGACCTAACCACCGCTTAACAGATAATCCCCAACACAAGACCACAATCATGCACAAGACCGACCGCAACCCACAAAGCAAGCACGCAAGAGAACGCTTCCAGCTCAAAGAGACCATCGTAACCATCAGTTCAGAGGAACAGTACATCCCGGTCGCAAAGCGTGCGATCGAATTGTGCAGACGCGATCTGGAAAGATTCATCCGGAGAGACCCGTTCTTCGCATCCACCCTCGACGAATACCACTGCCGAAAAAGTGCTCCTGAGATCGCGGTGCGGATGGCGGATGCAGGCAGTGCGGTCGGCATAGGTCCGATGAGCGCGGTTGCAGGCACGATTGCGGCAATCGCAGTGGAAGCGATGGTGGATGCCGGTGCTACCTATGCGATTGTGGATAACGGTGGCGATATCGCTCTCGTCAACGATGAGACCGTCATCGTCGGGATATACGCAGGAATAACGGACGATGTCAGCATCGGGCTTGAGATAGAGCCGCGCGAGTCCATTATCGGAATATGCACCTCATCCGGGAAAATCGGGCATTCGATCAGTTTCGGGAATGCGGATGCTGCAACGATCCTCTCGGGCGACGTGTCTCTTGCGGATGCGGCAGCCACTGCTGTTGGGAATGCGGCAATCGATATTGCATCGATCAAAGATGCATTCTCGATTCTGAAAGGAGTTAAGCCGATCACAGGAGGTCTGATCCTCCTTGATGGGCACGTTGGGCTGTACGGGCGTGTCCCGGTCATGGAGGCGCCGCAGAGGGTTGAGTACATCACCGGGGCATTGGGCTGATCGGAGCGAATTCGATTAGAAAGTCTCGCCGAAACCTCCGAAACTATTATCACCCAATCGCTCGAATTGCATGTAAAACATAAGGTGATCATAAAATGGTAGATATCGTAGAAGCACTGGTTTCCGGCGGGAAAGCGACTGCAGGACCGCCACTCGGTCCATCGCTCGGGCCGCTCGGCATCAACATCAAGCAGGTCGTAGATGACATCAATGAGGCGACAAAGGAATTCGATGGCATGCAGGTGCCTGTCAAGGTGATCGTTGACGCCAACAAGAACGTGACACTCGAGGTCGGGATACCCCCAACTTCAGCACTGATCCTAAAAGAAATCGGGATTGAGAAGGGGTCTTCAGAGAATGAGATTGTTGGAGATCTGACCGTTGAGCAGGTAATGCGGGTCGCACGCATGAAAAAGGACAAAGTTCTTTCGTACACGCCTGCGAATGCGGCAAAGGAGATTATCGGCGCCTGTGTGCCGATGGGCGTGACCGTAGAAGGGCTGGATCCAAGGGCTGCGCAGCAGGCGATAGGTAGTGGCGAGATCGAGATACCTGATGAGTGGTGACGACAAAACGATTCCGGGTATCGCACGCGCCATCCTCGATGAGGGGCTGATCTGCGATCACTGTCTTGGAAGACAGTTTGCAAAACTGTCAACCGGTCTTACAAACAGAGAGCGTGGGGCTGCGATCCGGCTGGTGCTTGCGATGACCACGGACATGGCAGGAACGGGTGACGAGGACGAACCGAGGAACCCCGACCTTCAGATCCCGGAGCGGTGCTGGGTCTGCAATGGCATCTTCGAGGAACTCGATCTATGGGCATCGAGAGCGATAGACGCTATATGCGGGCGCGAGTACGAGACGTTTCTCGTCGGCACCCGGCTTAGCGGGCTATTGTCTGAGAATGAGGAGCTTCTGTGGGAGGCGATTGGAACCGATCATGCTGAGCCGCTTAAATCAGAGATCAACCGCGAGGTCGGCAAACTGATAGCAAGCGCTACAGGAAAGGAAGTTAATTTCACAGAACCTGACATCGTCTGCCTGCTCGAGATTTCCGAGGACACAGTAGAGCTACAGATCAGGTCAGAGTATATCTGCGGGAGATATCAGAAACTGGTGCGCGGCATCCCGCAGACCAGATGGCACTGCAGGGAGTGCAGGGGCGCGGGATGCGAGCGGTGCGGTTTTACAGGCAAGATGTATCAGGAGTCTGTGGATGAACTGATCTCGGCCAAGGTCATCGAGGCGATGGATGCCGCTGACACCACGTTTCACGGCGCAGGCAGAGAGGACATCGATGCGCTCATGCTCGGGGACGGAAGACCCTTCGTTCTCGAGGTAAACGAACCCGGAAAACGGACGACCGATCTTAAGCGGCTTACGCAAGAGATTAACGTTTACTGCGAAGGAAAAGTCGCCGTCTCGGGTCTACGTTTTGTCGATCACCAGACGGTCAGGAATCTCAAAAGCGCGCGGCACGACAAGGTGTATCTTGCAACGATCTCGTGCGCGGGTGTCGATCGTGACACACTGATCTTAGGACTGGGCGAGATAACCGGCATGATCCGGCAGCGGACTCCGACCAGGGTCACCCACCGGAGGGCGGATCTGGTGCGGAAGCGAACGGTGCGCTCTGCCATGCTCGAATCGTTCGCAGGAGATTCTGCGGTTGTCAGAATCGAGTGCGAAGCAGGGCTGTATGTGAAGGAACTGATCTTTGGGGACTCGGGCAGGACTGTGCCGAGTTTAGCGGGAGTGGTCGGGGCAGATGTCGTGGTCACAGAACTGGATGTGGTCAAGGTTATGGATGCGCGGGAAGTGGGCGGGAAGTGACCTGCCCAAGCGCAAAAGATGAGTTAAACGGTGTGTTTTTAGCCCATGTAATTTTAACCACGCGGCATTGAGCGGATGGATATAATCGTGATGGCTATTCCCCAATCGTCCCCGGGTTCTTGAAACCGTGATCGTTATGAGATCGTGTCGTGCGCAGAATCGTGACATGCTACGCACTCAGTCCCGTGAGACGGATCCTGTGTATGGCACGCATCACACGCGACGAATGCGCCATGCACGGGATGACACTCCACGCATTCGATGTACCGGTGCCCACTTTCGCCCTCATACATCATGTTAAACGGCTTTGCATGGCATTCCACACATACTCCGGACTTAGTTTCCGCGGCGTCTGGTGAGTATAAGATGTCGGTTGGCACATGCCCGATCCGGTGGCAGTTGCGGCAGTCGCGCATACTCATCCCGGTACTGTGCCCTGGATGGCAGTCGATGCACATCATCGTCTCCGCATGTAGCGGATGGCACATATAGCACGACAAGTCGGCATGTACTGTGTGTTCTCTCGCAAACGTCTCTTCGATAACTGAGTGGTGGCATCGTGCGCATTCGCTGTTGTTGTCGTAATCAAACTCGATCGACTCTGGCACATGCGGATCATGGCAGTCGTCGCAGTCTGTTACATCACTGCCATGAAACAGTCCGTGGCAGTCTTCACATGCAGGCAGGTAGCCATGCTGGACATGGCATAGATCGCACTTTAACTTCGAGTGCCTGCCTGTGCCCGTATCGATTGCATCGTACTGCGGGAGATGGCATGGCTGGCATATACTGTCGTTGATACGCGAATCGTTGATCCGCAACTCCGGAGCATGTGGGTCCGGATGGCAGATCTCGCACCCCTGGATGCCTGTGCCATGCGTATCAGGATGGCATGTCAGGCAGTCTGGCTGGTATCCGTGCTGGATATGGCAGAAGGTGCAGTTTAGAGGCGCATGTCTGCCGCTCCCATCCTCTATGGCAAAATACTGCACTGCATGGCAGTCCACGCATTCGATATTTGTCGAGTTGAGATATGTGCTACCGTCAGGCGGAGACGCCTGAGACGCGTCATCCTGGTGGATACAGCCGTTAAGAGCGATCGCGCATACAATCATGCCGATGATCAGGACCATATATGTTATGCGCTTCATAGCCGACGAATGCCTCCTTGGTGCTCTATGTCGTTACATTCGTGCCCACGATATTTTAACATAGCGCATCGGTATTGAACAAGTTTTATGTATCATGCTGAACTGCTATTATATTAATGTCTGAACGTTTCGATCAAATAAAAGAATTTTACCAGAGCGATAGCACGTTGGCAGGGGTCTTGCGCGACCTCATATCGGTTGCAAAGATACTCCTCGTATTTGCGATCCTATCCCAGCTCATATTCGGGACGTGGGCGCCGATGCGGGCGATCGAGTCAGGAAGCATGGAACCGCACATGAAGAAAGGGGATATCGTCTTTATCCAGGACATGTCCCGCACCAAGGTTACCACATACGAGGAAGGTGCGATCAGAGAATACAGAACATTTGGCGACTATGGTAACGTGATCCTGTACCAGAAGTACGGGCGCACCGATGTAACTCCGATCATCCACCGCGCAATGTACCATGTTGAGGCAGGCGAGCCGATGTGGAAAGGCGGTCCGATTGCGCCGCACGCCGGTTACATCACGAAAGGCGACAACGAAGTAACGAACAGGCAGTATGATCAATATAACCTCTGCACCGTGCCCATACGCGAGGAATGGGTGATTGGTGTTGCGCGTTTCCGCATACCTTATGCCGGATATGTGCGTCTTACATTCTCAAAGGTGATCGAGATACTCACTGGCAAGTCCTCCTAAGGCCAGAACGGACATTCGTAGTAGGTAAAGATACCAGAAGTGTGATCGCGGCAGTATCTACACAGAACCTGTGCGCGAGGAGTGGATAGACGGCGTTTTTGTGTTTCCGCATGCCGTATATCGAGTATGTGCGCACCATGCTCTCGAAAATAGTTGGTAGTTGGTATGTGATGCGGGGGGTGGGATTCGAACCCACGGACTCCTACGAGACTAGGCCCTCAACCTAGCGCCTTTGACCTGGCTGGGCAACCCCCGCACATTATGGATCAGGCATCGATGATGCCGAGGTATTCGTCCAGTGCCGTTGCCCTCTCTTTGATGTTATCAGCAGACCTTATAATCAGTTCGGTGACCGGCATCGAACCATCGCTCTCAGCTGTAAATATGACAGAGTCCGGATAGGTCTCAACCTTGATCCAGTCGATTTCGCAGACGCTCTCGCATAATCTGCAGAGTGAACATGCACGTTCGTCGACCACTTTCACGGCCTCATCCGCGATCACGAGCACGCCGCGCGGACATGCATCCACACACATCCCGCAGGCATCGCACTCCTCTGATACGGTAATGCGCGGGATGTTCTTGTATCCGCACGCAATCCCTGCCTGCCATTTCGCATGGTCGTGCCCTGTGCCGAGCCGTGCAATCGCTTCGAGCGAGATCCTCTGCCCTTCTGCCAGTTTGACGATCGGCACCGCATCTGCCGACGTGACCGATGGGTCGGCAGAGACCAGTTCTGTGGAATATGCCATCTTCGGACCCTCTACAGACAGCGTAAGCGAAACCTGACACTGAGGACATCCCTCTCCGCCGCATCCGCAGTCAGACGGGAGCACATACGAATCAAGGTCGGTTGTAAGCGGAATCAATCCAAGACGGAGTGCAAGTTGTTCATCGAAGAGCACCGATGTGTTGTCATAGATGTTCACATAATCGATTGCAAGCGTCGGGATCTCTGCGAGCATGCCGCGTCTCAAACTGTTTGCAAACGCATGAGTCACACCGGAAAGCACGAACTTTGCTTTGCGGTCATCCAGTTCAACGACCTCTACATTCATTTGAGATGTCCCTGCGCCACAAGATATGCGTTCATGTGCGCCACGCTCTTATACTCGCCGCCTTTCGCCTTCCGGTACACCTTGCAGTAAACATTCGGGGGAAGCGTGCCATCAGCACGCAGTTCCTTGAGACGGCTGCGTAGCGCACGGATCTTGGTGATCCATTCCCTCTTTCTGGGAGTTCTCGCGCCCTTTCGCCCTTTCCGTGAGCCATGTCCGGTTCCGTGCCCATATTTCCGTTTCTCATCCCTCTGCCGTGCGCGTGCGCGGCTGACACCTTTCTTCGGTTTCGCCTGAATCGCGCCCGACTCGAGCAGATCCCGGACATCATTCCGCGTGGTTGCATCAGCGATGCTCTCCTTCTCCTCAGGATCGAGCCAGATTCTGTTAAATCCTATTTTAAGCACATTTGCAGCAATACGCCGTTGATTCGATAAATCGTAACGATCAGCCATTTACGCCGCCTCCTCTTCTGTTTTTGCATCTTCTGCCCTTTCTATTTCCTCTACCTCTACTATTTCCCCGGGAAGTGGGTTTAAGATTTTTATCTCGCGGCTCTTTGCGATCTCTTCGATCATCTGCCGTTTTCTAACACCAACCGTGCGTGCGATCCGTGCAGCCTGATACGATGGGTCGATCGGCTGTAGATCGTCCGTATTTCGCACCAGCACCTCCTCAAAGCCAGACGGGTGTAGTCCCCGGACTGCCTTCGGACTGCCATATCCAACCTGTACGACCGCACCTTTTGCTGCGATCCTCTTTCTAAGCTTGCTCTGCAGCCCTCTCGGGCGCCGCCAGTTATCATCCAGTTTCTTCTTCTTATGAGAGTCGGTACGCTTGAATGTGGGCTTCTTGCTCTTCTGCTGTTTTCTGGTATTTAATAATCGCTTGGTTGCCGAATCCATAAATCATCACCTACGATATCATCTCTTTCCCGATCACATATATTCCGTCCTGGAATACCCTTGGATCGCGTGCCTTGATCTTCGTTGCCTGCTCGATGTTCGCCGCTGTCTGCCCGACCGACTCCTTGTTGATACCGGTGACAGTCACCTCATCGCCGCTTATCTTTACAGCAGCCCCATCCAGTATCTGTGCCACCCGATCTTTCTTCTCGCCAAGAAAGTTACCTATTATGAATTTGCCACCATCGATGCGCAATTGAACCGGAAAATGGGAATATACCATCTTCATCCGGTATCTGTATCCATGCGCGACCCCATCGATCATATTCTTGATGTGGGATGCAAGCGTGCCGACCATTGCTTTCTGCTTCTTCCGTATCATCGCAGCATCGACATCCACACGTATCACATCCTCGATCTGCTGGATCGTGATGTGTGGATACCACAGTTCACGGGACGCCTCGCCCTTCGGACCTGACACCATAACCATTCTTCCATCGATCGAAACAGTCACATCATCCGGTATCGCAACCGTTTTTTTGATCTCTTTTGCCATTTTCCACCTGATACGCTAATACACGTAAGCGAGGAGTTGTCCTCCAATTTTCTTCTCTCGTGCCTCGTAGTGTGATACCACGCCATGAGGCGTCGTCAATACCAGAGCGCCGAAGTTTCTTGCAGGCAGGAACCGTTTCTCCCATTTCTCAAGATCGGCAAGTTTGGTAGAGAATCTCGGCTTTACGACCTTACAGTCGTTGATCCTTCCGTGCAGACTCACCTCGAAGATGCCTGCCTTTCCATCCTCGATAAACTCATATTCGCTGATATATCCCTGGCTCTGCATCACAGAGAGCACGTTACCGATGAGTTTTGAAGCGGGGCGTATGATGCACTCCTGCTTTCCTGTTTTTTCTGCATTCCTGATGGCTGAGAGCGCATCAGCAAGTGGGTCAAGTAGTACCATTATAATTACCTCACGTATATTTTTCAAAACCCATGTCTTTCGCAATCTCCCTGAAACACTGACGGCAGAGGTATATACGGTATCTTCGAACCAGCCCCTGTTTCCTGCCGCACCGTTTGCAGACGTTTGCGCCCTTTCCGATCTGAATATCCTCGCTCATTCCATCACCTCTATCTGGTAGCGATCCTGCATCCATGACAGCACATCCTCAGCGACCAGCCGGTGTTTGTGCGATGTCTTGTTCTGCTGGATGCGGCGCCTGCTGACCCTGTATCCGGGTCGCTTCAAACTTAAGGAGACATCCATCCCAAAAATTCCGATATTCGGATCGTAAGCCATGTCCGGGAAATCGGTGTGTTCTTCGATCCCGAAGGATACGTTGCCAGTCTCATCGAACTGGGATGCATACAGTTTACGCTCGATTGTAGCAAGCGCTGTATCGAGGAACTTGTGTGCCTTATCCCTCCTGAGTGTGACCTTGCAACCGATCGGCTCATCCATCTTGATCCCGAATGCGGGGATGCGGGATTTTGAGATCGTTCTCACGCACTTCTGATCTGTGATCGCTTCAAGGATGTTCTCGGCATTGACGAGACGCTCTCCGCTCTCGCCCACTCCGATATGCACGGTCACCTTATCGACCTCGATTGCGCGCATCGGTTCAGTCAACTACATCACCTCCCGGCGTCTCGATCTCAGGCGTGCCTTTGCCGATCACAAATACATAATCCTCGATCGTCTCGAAATCATAACTGCTATGCAGGGAGGTCATGTTTGGCATTGTACTCCGCGTCTTTCTTACATCCTCGATCGTCGCGAGCTCTCCTGAATGAGCGCCACCGATGACGAGAGCAAGGCTGCCCGGTTTGTAGGTGATGTGCTTTACAACTTTCCGCTCAGGAAGTGAGAGAATGACTGAATCGGAGGAGTGATAAGAATACTCGTCAGAAATGATATTCGAACCATCGTGAAGGTTCAACTGGGTATTTCCGCCCTTAACAATCGTTTTATCGGTGATCTTGCACAATTTAACCTCCGGGTCGCTGATTTTTCTCAGACTGAGTCGCTGTTTCTCATCCAGAAACACCCTATACGACAGGTCGATCTTCGGTATGGTTATAACATCGAAAACTCCTACCGGAAACTTGTAATCCCGTCTGACGACACCGTCTACCAGTATATTCCCGTCATGCAGGATTTTCTTCGCCTCTCTACTCGAATTTGCAAGTTTCATTACGTCCCGTAGGACCAATAACAAAGGGATGCTTTTTAACCCGGAATGTGGACCCGGTGAAGCTTTAACAGCCCACTTATGAGTCTTCTTCTGCATATTCCAGGTTTTCGGCATTGAAAGTCTTTTCTGATGTCTGCTCACTCAATCACCTTGCCAAGTGTCTGTTCTCTAATTTCATCATCAAGATCCAGTTTGGTTATCATCACATTCGACGGATATATTGGTCTTGGAACCTCTTCCCCATCCGCCCTGAATAACGTTGCGCCATCGATCGCGAGTGTGCCCTTCTTCAGATTGACCCGCTCGACTTTGCCTTCTGTGCCAGCATACTCGCCGCGCATGATTTTTACGGTGTCTCCAGACCGGACTCCAAACGTTCTCCGCCCATACTTCCCCCGCAGCGATTCGCTTAAGTGTGCACCCATAAACTTCTGTCTTTTATGCAGAGGCGCCTGATACTGCGCTTTTCTCTGCTTTCTTGGTTGTTTTGATATCATGATCATTACACTTTGTCGTTGTGGTATATCTATGTTTCCGATTGCTTTTCTCATGGTTATCGCCTCCACTATTATATCTTTTGTTTTCGCAGACTTTGGGATACCGTCTGTATTATGACTCGGTTTTTTCTGCGAATAGTAAAGGATACACTATATCGCTCGTACAGCACGGGATCCAGACCGCGAGGAATAAAAATAGCAGGATGCCGATAATCCGGATCCAGTCCACGGTCGCGCCAAGCGCCATGATGATGTGGAACAGCGATGCCCATGTACTTATCAGGACATGTCCAGCGTGCGGGAACTCGGTCGCGCCCTCCCTGTACCTGTAACCGATCGCTATGCCGAGCAGGGCTGCAAGGTTTGTCAGCAGTGGTTTCTCGATGACGCCGATGTGGAGTCCTCTATTCGGCAGATTGAGCAGGACTTCGCCGATGTAGGGGATGA
Organism: uncultured ANME-2 cluster archaeon; assembly: GCA_965195165.1. GTDB lineage: Archaea > Halobacteriota > Methanosarcinia > Methanosarcinales > Methanogasteraceae > Methanogaster_A. Next base: position 14,446 of record CBDAFH010000177.1, read on the forward strand.
TCGAGTCGCTCAGCGTTGCTATGCCAATCGAACCGGTATAGCCGATCAGGAGTGCGGGCCATAGCTTCCTCTTCCCGTATCGTACGTATAAAGCCGTAGTTACAGATGCACTCAATAGAACATGTGCCGGATGCAGGACATAAAAGAGGTTCTCCGAGATCGAGGCAACCTGTTGGAGGAAGCCGCCGTAGACTATCGCAAGCATGATGGCGATACCTGTGAGTGCCCCAAAAAACGTGAAAGGGGCGTGCTCTTTGAGTTCGTCTGCTATCTGCCCGATCATCTCTGCTATCCTTCAATCACAATGATGCTGCCATCATTTAAATAGTTGGAGTCTTTCGCATAAGGTCGGATGTTTCAATCCCTTTTGCTGCCCCATTCACGGTTTGCCGGCAGGGTCGAAGGGTTATTCTGGCATCTGGAATTGTTTTTGCCCTTCTGACATCATTCAAACATAGTTTTATGAGGCGATAAGCGAATCAGAGTCCAGAATATGACATCCGCACGGTTAGATCTTATAGAGGAATCCGCAACGCTTGCGATAGCAAAACTCGCATCCGAACTTGCGGGAAGGGGGAATGACGTGATAACTATGAGTCTCGGCGAGCCAGACTTCGACACGCCCGAATACATCTCTGAATCGGCTTTCCAGTCGATCCGCCGCGGCGAGACACATTACACGCCTGCTGCCGGAATCCCTGAACTTAAGAATGCGATCGCGGAGAAACTTCGCACCGAGAACGACCTCGATGCCACGCCCGATCAGATCCTTGTGACTCCTGGCGCAAAGCAGGCGGTCTTCCAGTCGGTGCAGGCGGTGCTTGATGAGGGGGACGAGGCGATACTGCTCGATCCGGCGTGGGTCACTTACGATGCGTGCATCAGGTACGCGGGCGCTCGTACTGTATGGGTTCCAACAGATCAGGATTTCATGCCGCCCGACATTGGGGCTTACGTCACAGGTAAAACAAAGCTCATCATCATAAATAGCCCGGGAAATCCGAGTGGCGCCGTATTCGGGAAAAAACACCTCGAGGAGATTGCGGAGATCGCAATCGATAACGACATCACGGTACTCTCCGATGAAATCTACGAGAAGATCATCTACGGCAAAAAACACTACAGTATCGGGTCTTTTGACGGGATGCAGGACCGTGTGATCACGATAAACGGCTTCTCGAAATCGTACGCGATGACGGGCTGGCGTCTCGGATACATGGCAGCGCCTCAGGAAATCGTCAGAGCGGCGCTCAAACTACAGTCGCATTCGGTGAGCCACGCGGCATCCTTTGTCCAGCACGCAGGCGTAACCGCGCTACGGTTCGATCACGAATCGGTCGATTCGATGGTAGCCGAGTTTGAAGCGCGGCGGGATATTCTGGT
>CBDAFH010000178.1:0-4431 GCA_965195165.1 uncultured ANME-2 cluster archaeon
TGCCATGAATATTCCGATGATGCCGATCGCGGATACCGCCTCAAGATAGAGGATGCTGATATCAAACTGCGTAACTGCAAGCGGATAAGTGGTTCCGTTGAAGATAACCGCCCCAAACGGGATTGCGATGATCATCATGAGTGCTGATCCAAACATCAGTACCGGAGCTGCAACCCAGACAGGACCGTCAACTTTGTCCGGTTTTATGTCCTCCTTTGTGAAGAGCTTGATCGCATCAGCGATTAACTGGAGCAGACCAAATCTTCCGCCGACGCGGTTTGGTCCGATTCTGGACTGAATGTCGCTTGCGTACTTTCGCTCAAGCCATACCGCAAACATCGCAGCGACCATCATTCCGCCCATTGCACAGAGTCCAAGAACTCCTCGGATCCACGGACCCCACCAGTTTTCGTTTCCAAGTATGGTGTATAAAATTCCAAGTAGAATGTCCATCTGTTCTTCTAACATTTCTTACCTCCTACCTGCTTATCTGTCAGCCTCACTGTTGCACGAGTCCATCGACGCAGCGATTGCCGGGACGTCTGCGATATATACGTTCTCAAGCATCGGTGGCAGCCCCTGCATCAAGGCAAAGGCAGGACCTCTGATCTTGACGCGGTACGGCTTGTCTGTGCCGTCGCTCACAATATACATCGCCATCTCGCCTCGTGGGTCCTCGATTGGCACATACGCCTCTCCTGGCGGCACTCTCATCGATGGAGTCCGTCTTCCGTAAGGTAGTTCATCAGGGAAGAGCGGCCCCGGTTTCATCTGGTCGAGTGCCTGTTCGATGATCCAGCAACTCTCCTGAATCTCATTCACACGAACCATTACCCGGTCGAAGATGTCTCCGTTCTCTGCGGTCTGCACCTTAAAGTCGATGTCCGGGTACGTTAGCGTCGGATAGACCTTGCGCACATCGTAATCGATCCCTGCCGCACGAAGTGCAGGTCCTGTGAGACCAGCTTTCATCACATCATCCTTTGTGAGCACACCAACGCCAACAGTCCTCATCTTGTAGGTGCGGTCGCTTGCAAAGAGTTCCTTGTACATCTCACACTTCTCGTTGATCATCGCAAGGACGTCGATCGCTTTCTCGCGCCATCCATCAGGAAGATCCTCACGCACGCCTCCGAATCTTGGGAAGCAGTGAGTGATCCTTGCACCAGTGATATCCTCGATCAAACCGAGAACATACTCTCGCTCTCTTATCATGAACAGGAACATCGTGACAAAGCCGAGATCGGTTGCGTACTCGCCGGTTCCAAGCAGGTGGCTCTGGATTCGGGATAGCTCCTGCATGATCACCCTGATATACTGTGATCTCTCAGGCGGTTCGATATCGAGCAGTCGCTCAACAGAACTGACATAAGCCTCGTTGTTCGAGAGCGATGCAAGATAGCATATCCGATCCGTTACCGGAAGCCCCTGGATGTAGGTCATGCTCTCAAGGATTTTCTCGATCCCTTTGTGTCCGTACCCCATGTATATCTTTGAGTCCCTGACGGTCTCGCCGCTGATCTTGAGATCGATCAGGAATGGTCCTGGCTGTATTGGGTTCTGCGGACCTATGTGAAGCATCATCTCAGTATCATCGAGCTTATACGCCTCTTGCTGCGGCTCATGGATATATTCGGCAGCCAGTTGCCGCATCCGTTTCTTAACGTCGTGTTTGTTAACCATTTGTGCCACCTACTCCAGATAATGCCTCTCAGAGGGCCACGACTTCCATTCGAGTGGATACTTCTCTTCGATAATGCTTTCCTGATCATCCGAGTACGGGTACTTTGCAGTCGTCTGCGGATACTCAGCATAATCCTTACGAAGTGGATATTCACCCACCATATCGTCAGATAAGACAAGTGGCGTCAGTTCAGGGTGTCCATCGAAGTAGATGCCCATGAACTCGTGTACCTCTCGCTCGTACCAGTTCGCATTCCACCAGACCGGAATAACCGTGTCAATCGAGGGATTTTCGTCCCGCGGTACCTCTGCCTTCAGCTTCACGATCACCGAGTGATCGTACGATGCGATCATGTATACCACCTCAAACTTCCCATCTTCCGGGAAATCGAGGCTCGTGATCCCTGATAATCTGTTGAATTGCAAATTATCCTTTAAGTACGAGCAAATGTCAACGATTCGACTCTTATCGGCGTTTGCACAGACTATGTGCGGCGGCTGCGAATCGATCAGAGCGTCCGTAACGGCGCCTGAGAACTGAGATTTCAACGAATCAAGTACTGTCTCTCCGTCCATCTCATTTCACCCCGTACATTGTGCCCTTGTCGGTCTTCGCCTTGATCTTCTTCTGGAGTTCTATGAACCCCTGGATCAGTGCCTCGGGTCTTGGCGGGCATCCGGTGATATAGACATCAACCGGAAATATCTCGTCGATGTTCTGCAGCGTGTTGTACGACTGGTAGAACGGTCCGCCACTTATCGAGCAGTTGCCCATACAGATCACCCATTTTGGCGAAGGCATCTGTTCGTACAATCGTTTCAGCGCGGGGAAGTACTTGCGGACGATATATCCACTGATCACCATCACGTCCGCGTGTCGCGGCGAACATCTCGGAATGATTCCGAATCGATCGGTGTCGTAGTGGGAACAGCCCGCGGCGATCATCTCGACGCCACAGCACCCCATTGGCTGGGTCATGAACCAGAGTGAATTCTTCCTACCCCAGTTTATGACGTCCTGCGCCGGCGATTTCTTGAGAAACTCATGAATCGCGCCCGTCGTGGTGGTTATAACCTGCATTGGTGTTCTAATGTCTTTCGGCATAATAACCTCCTTTTCAACGCATCCACGTGAATGCGCCTTTCTTCCATGCGTAAATATCTCCGATCACCAGTGCGATAATAAGGAATATGGTCATCGCACCAACTGCCAATAGGGTAAATCCGGGAATCGCTTCCAGAACTACCGAATTCTTGTAACAAACAGCCCACGGATATAAGAAAAGAACCTCGACATCAAAAAGCACAAAAACGATCGCAAGTAAGTAATACGAAACGTTGAATCGCACCTGTGCTTCACCTATCGGATCTTTTCCTCCCTCGTAGGTCGTGTTCTTGAATCTGGCAGGGTTTCTTGGAGTGATCTGCTTTACAATGAACAAGATGACGAACGGTATAATCAATGCCAAAATGAGCATCACCACAATCGGTATGTAGTCCAGTATCGCATCCGTCATCGTGTCAACCTCCTAATCATATCTTCAAGCCTCCTTTAGTATACGCTTATGATATCCGGTCATAATCGACCTATATTGTCACGTTTCTATGACTGTACCATAGTATAAAAGGTTTATCATATCCAAGATGCGGCCGACTTGTCGGACGCTGTGGCGGATTTCAGGTGGTGGAAAAAAGGTTAATAAGGGGTGTGTTGTTCTGACGATGGTTGGCACATTCCCACGCCCCGGAGCATGTCATGGGTTAGGGGGTTACCCGCTCCCGCCGACCATCGCGCGGCTTACGAGAATATGCGGCGAACCATCGCTCACAGGCACTGCCTGCCCGCTCTTTCCGCACCTGCCCGAATGAAACGCAAGATCGTCTCCGACCGCTGTTATGTTCTTCAGGATCTCAAGCGTCTGCCCGGATAGCGAGACATCCCGCAACATCTCGCAGATCTCGCCATTTCGCACCACGTACCCGAGTTCGGCATTGAACTGGAAGATTCCCTCGCCTGTGTTGACCTGCCCGCCGCGTGATCCTTTGAGGTAAACACCATCCCTTAGTTCCTCGATTATCTCATCAAAACTCATATCGCGGTTTGCGATGAACGTATTGCTCATTCTTGGTATCGGAATGGCGCACCCTTGCGCACGCGCGTTTCCGCCACTAATACTACCATCATCACTATCACTACTACTACCAGCACTACCACTGCTACCACCAAGCCTGCCTGCGGTCTCTCGCGAGTGCAGATACGAGGAGAGTACTCCGCGATCGATCAGTGTCGTCCGTTTCGCAGGCACGCCCTCCGCATCGAACGGATAGTACCCGTACTCGTGCATCGTCGGGTCATCGTAGACCGTAACGTGCTGCGATGCGATATGTTCCCCGATTCTGCCGGCGAGGATCGAGGAGTTCTCAAGCACCAGATCCGCCTCCGCGGCATGCCCGACCGCCTCGTGGATGAAGACGCCTGCAAGTTCGGGATCGAGCACGCATGGCATGATCCCGCCCTCTGGCTGGCGTGCATGTAGCAGTTCTGCCGCGGTTCCCCCTGCCTTCTCTGCAAGAGCAAGAGCGTCGTATTTTTTGAACAACTCATAGCCGCAGACGCCGAATCTGCTCTTCCTTCCGGACTGGTATGTCGCACCATCGGATGCGACCGCGGTGATGCCAAAACCGGTACGGAACATCTCGTGTTCGAGATCGAGCCCTTCCGAACTCTGGTACCGGACTTTGGCACAT
>CBDAFH010000179.1:0-13983 GCA_965195165.1 uncultured ANME-2 cluster archaeon
TCTACCTGATTCTGACCGTTATATTCGTGTTGCCAGCCGTACTGAAACAGAAAATTGCAAATTGGTTGAAGCATTGGCAGATATCATTGATTCGAATAGAGTGGAAGTATCCTGATGAACGATCCAGAACGTCAACAATCATCAGACTGGAATGATTACTTTCGCCCGGGACCTTCCAAATATCTGTTCGCTTGTAGGGCTGCTATGTGCAGTCTTAAGTATATACTATGCCGTATTAGGGAATTTCCCGGTTGCGATAATCGGAATGCTCTGGGCTGTTTTTTTTGACTGGGGAGACGGAATCATTGCCCGCCGGATGAAGGGGCGGACAGATGAATATCGAGCTTTCGGAGGACAGCTTGATTCGTTGATAGATATTGTAAGTTTTGGAATTTGCCCCGCTGTTTTTCTCTTGAGCTATGGAGAATTCGATCCATGGTTCCTGCCCGGAGCGTTCGTGATTGTTGCTGCCAGCGCAATACGGTTGAGTTATTTCAATGTATTCGGCTTGATTGATGATTCGACATACATGGGATTGGCACTTGACAACAATGTCATTATTCTTGCTTTTGTCTTTTTGTTTGACGGTTTTTTCAGCCAGCCGATTTTTTCAGTCATTATATATGCAATGTTAATGCTTATGGCTGTCTTTAATTTAGCACCAGTACGAACGCCAAAGTTTGCCGGAAGGTGGTTTTATGTCCTCCTGGTTTATGTTCTGGGATTGACAGTAATTTATAGCTGGATATTGTGGAGTAAATATTAATAAAATTAAAGTAATTATTAACTGGAAAGAGGGGACAGAATATATGTATAGCTACCAGTCACTCAGGAAATGTATCTCAAACAATGACAATGAGTTAATTATTTACGGAGCCGATAATTTTTCACAGTTCTCACGCCGTGATGCATCTGTTAATTCAAAATGTGACATAGCGCTTCCGATAGCATGCGGGGATGAACTGGTAGTTCTGCGCGGAAAGCTGGATCACGCGTATCATAAATGGCTGCGCTCTCATGGTCTTGGATCGGATCATGTTGTTGAATATAATGCCCGGTCAAGAGATATGACTCTCTCTGAACTTATCATTAATAATCCTGAACCTGTTAATAATATTATCCGGAAGATCGGGAAAAAACCTGTATATGTGCCATGGTTTTCAGGGCGCATGGAAACTGAAGCTGCAAAAGCTCTTAGCGCGGATCTTTTCGGAGCACCTGAAACTGCAACACTAAAATATAATGATAAATCAGCTTTTAAGATCGTATGTGGACAATTAGGCGTGCCTGTTGTTGAAGGTACTGTATTTGAAATGCATCCAGAAAACAATAAAAATTATATAGAGATGAAAAACATTATTAGCGGCTATCTGGCAACCTGTGAGACTGTTATTATTCGCGGTACTCTGGGTGAAGCTGGTATGTCGTTATATAAGACCCACGGCAATGATATTTCTGAAATATATCAAGAAATTGCAATTAGCGGCGAAAAAGCTATTATCATTGAGCCTTTTCTGGACGTCTTGTCTTCTCCGAATGATCAGTGGGTAATCAGCAGAGATGGAAATATAAACTCTCTTGGTATGCAGGATCAAATATGTGAAAGAGGTATGGTACATATTGGTACACTCAAAGGAGCAAAAACTTCACCAGACATTTTAAATTACATTACAAAAACATCTGTAAAAATTGTAAACAATATGACTGAATCCGGATATCGGGGCGTAGTCGGTATCGATTATATTGTATCGGATGATGGCATATTTCCAGTTGAAAATAACGCTCGTTTTAACGGCTCCTCTTATGTGAGCATGATCGTAGATAACATTGAAGAATTGATTTCCCCCATTCCACTATGGAAATTTATAAAAATCAAGACATCAGCATGTTCATTTCTTGAGCTTACAGAACGTATTAAACCAGTACTTTATGACGGCAAAAAATTAAATTCCGTATTTCCTTTTAGCTGCGATACATTGCCGTTGTCCGGCGATTTTGCCGTTATACTCTTAGCCGAGAACATGGACGAGATTTTCAACATGGAAGAGTCCTTGAAAGAAATGGGAGTAAAAAGGAACTGATCAAACCTATATACCAAGAAATTATGTTACAGTGGATTACATGAAACATCTGAAGGATGATTACCCGTATCTCTTCTCTCTTGCGATGAGAACGAACCCATTTGATCCGGATGCATCGCCGATAGTGAGATGATAGATGATATGATGAATGATTTCGGATTATCCCACGACCGATACCATTATATCAGTACAGGATAGTTCCCACATGTTATGCTGCGACGATCTCGGGAGCATGAAAACATGGAGTATCGTCATCAGCAGCCCTCCAATCGGACAGGAATAAAACCGGAGAAGAGAACGAGATGAAATGGTCATACCAGATCGGCAGCATCCGCGGGATACCCATACGGTTGCATCTGACATTTCTGGTGATCTTAGTATTCTTCATCTATGAATTTGCAGTTCAGGATATTAAAATCGGAGAATACGGGATAATTATCGGTTTCGGTGGGATGGACGCTTCGACAGCGGTCAAATATCTATTCAGCATAACCACAGCGGTTCTTTTCTTCTCAACATTACTATTTCACGAGCTCAGCCACTCAATCGTGGCACAGGGCTATGGTATGAAGATTAAGAGTATAACACTCTTCATCATAGGCGGCGTAGCCCAGATGGAGGATATCCCAAAGGAGCCGCGGAAGGAAGCAAGGATCGCGGCGGCAGGTCCTGCCTTCAGCCTGGCCATAGGTATCCTTGCTTATGCCATCTACGACTTCTTCGGTCCGGCAAACCCTGCCATGGGCGCATTTGAGAACGGCACCCTCATAATGCTGGGCATAATCGCATTCTACAACATAATACTCGGCATCTTCAACCTCATCCCCGCGTTTCCCATGGACGGAGGGCGGATACTCCGTGCCCTGCTTGCTACGCGCATTCCATATATCGACGCAACCAGAAAGGCGGTTGCGATAGGCAAGAGCCTGGCATTTATGATGGGAATCCTTGGCTTGCTGACGTTGCCTGATGGAATGTGGTTTCTGCTCATAGCCTTCTTCATCTACTATGGTGCGGCTGGTGAGGGGGAGGCAACGGCAATCTCTGTCACTCTGGAGGGTTTGAAGGCAATGGACTTGATGACCGGTCTTCCGGATGTGATCTATGTACCTCCGGGCTGGACGCTTGACCAGTTGATTGATGTTATGTTCAAGACCAAGCATACGGGCTATCCGGTGCAGGAAAGTCATGATGCCCCTGTGCTCGGGGTGATAACATTCGCGGATATCCACAGGATACCTGAACCTGATCGGAGCGCTATCAGGGTCAAAGACGTTATGACAAGTGAGGTGATCGCAATCGAAGCTGATGCAGATGCTTTCGATGCCTTCAAGCTCACTATATCTAACAATGTGGGTCGCCTGATCGTCATGGATCGCGGGCGGATGGTGGGCATCATATCAAGGACCGATCTCATGCGCTCGATTCAGTTCAGGAGCGCGTACGGCTGAAAGGGCGTGTAGGTGAACTTGGTGCCAGCTAAAGTCTCGGTAGTTGAGAGTTTGTGAAATTCTATCCAAAAACCCCCGCTGATATTGAGCAGGTAATCTCCTGAACATGGTGTACGTCCTCCATCTTACGTTCCTCCACCTTCTTCAGTTCTTCAATTGTGAGTTTTCGGCCCCATTCCGCCTTTTTAAGCGAGCGTTTTCGCGCCCATCCATTCCCTTCAAACTCCTCTCCGAGAACTTCGAGTGCCGCAGCAGCATACCAGAGACCGGTGCTGCCGAGACGCACCCAAAGTTCGGGACCTCTCTCCTCCAGTCTCTTAACCTCACCGACCGAACCGGTACCAGCGTATCGAACTGTGCTGCCGATCGAGATATCTCCATTCATGCAATCTTACATCCTCGATAGTCTCATATCAATCTTACTGAGCGGTTTCCCGAGTCACGAACCAGTGGCACAAACCATGGATGCAGGTTCATCCGAACTAAAAAATGCCGCATGAAACACAATATATACCAGGGTCGTGATATGCATACCAGTCATGCAGGACATAAGCAGTATTTCAATGAATAAGCATCCGGAAAAGCGATTTTGGGAGATAGATTTCCTGCGTGGACTTGCGATAATCATGATGGTGGTCTTCCATCTGCTCTATGATCTGACTTATTTTGGCGGATACGATCTCAATTTACACCCTGGTTTTTGGCTATATTTTGCACGCGCGACTGCCACAATATTTATTTTTTTAGTTGGCGTATCATTAACTCTTAGTTTTTCAAGATCCAATAAAATACAGAATTTAAGGAAAAAATTATACCTGAAATATCTCAAAAGAGGTTTAAGGATATTTTCATGGGGCTTAATTATTACCTTGATGACCTGGATCTTTTTGGGAGATGGTTTTGTTCTATTTGGGATACTCCACCTCATTGGAATCTCGATTATTCTGGCATATCCCTTCTTAAAACTCCGTTATTGGAATCTGTTGCTGGGTATTGCCTTCGTAGCTCTTGGAATCCATTTGAAGAACTTTACTTTTGGTTTTCCCTGGTTGGTGTGGTTAGGATTCACGCCAGACCATTTTTATACCGTTGACTACTTCCCAATTTTTCCCTGGTTTGGAGTGGTTCTGATCGGGATCTTTTTTGGAAATTTACTATATCCTGACTACACCCGCAAATTTAACCTTTATTATCTCTCCAATTTTAATTTTATAGGATTGTTTTGCCTTTTAGGAAGGTATTCATTGATAATCTACCTGATTCATCAACCAATACTGATTATATTGCTGTATCTCTTGGGTATTGTGGATATTGATCTTTTTATACATTAGCGGTGGCTCTCAGTTATACGCTCTATAGAAGAGGTTTCTGATAAAAGACTTTGATTTTGTACTTTGTATAAGTGATCCCCGTTCTCTTGCGATCGGTTCCTTAAACGCAGCCACAGATAGCAACCCAAAAAGCTTTTATACCCTGAAACAGAGGGTGATATACGGAGGTTTTGGCGATGGATTCGGATATAATCCCTGATGCAGAACTCGATTGTGTGGGACTCTACTGCCCGATGCCAATTGCACTCACAAAAGAGGAGATAGACCAGATTGAGGTGGGGCAGGTATTGAAAGTGGAGGCGGACGATCCCGCAGCGGAAGAGGATATTAAGCGATGGGCAAAGAGAACAGGTCATGAGATTCTGAAGTTTGAGAAGGAAGGGGCGATGTTAACTTTCTTTATAAGAAGGAAGAAATGAAAAAGGAGGTATAGAGATGAACGGAAAGTCAATCCTGTATGTGCAGACAAGTGACGAGCCTGAGAGACAGTATTCGCCTTTGGTTCTGGCGCAAACCGCAAAAGCGATGGATATCGACCCGAAAATTTATTACCTGGGCAAAGGGCTTAAGATATTGCTTCCCGGCACAGCCGAAAAGATGAAACTCGGAACCTTTCCGAGTGTCATGGAGATGATCAACAGTACCCTTGAGATGGGGATTGAGATCTATGTATGCGAGGCATCGAAACAGATGTTTGGCTGGGAAAAGGTTGAATTGATACCGGGAGTGAAGATAGTGGGCGCAGCAACGTTAAACGATCTTGTGCTGGACGCTGATGCAACGATGTGGTTTTGAGACTTTGACTTTTGAGAGGTGGACTATGAGACAGATATATCTGGACCATGTATCGGCGATGCCCATCGATCCAAGGGTACTTGAGTTTGCCAAGCGATATGTCACGAATGACTTTGGCAACCCTTCGTCTATACATTCAGCAGGATTAACCGCGAAGAGAGCTATCGAAGATGCCCGGCAGAAAGTTGCAGAACTTATCAACGCAGAGGACGAGACCTGTATCATCTTCACCAGTGGTGCAACCGAAGCCAACAACATGGCGATCAAGGGGACCGCACTCAGGAATATACGAAAGGGGAAAAGGGTTGCGGCAAGCGCTATAGAACATATATCAGTTCTCAATCCCGCAAAAGAGCTTCAGAAAAGTGGTTTCGAACTGACTCTTATACCGGTCGATCAAACGGGCATCGTCGATACCGGGAAACTCGCTGGTATCTTGACCGAAGATACCACGGTGACCTCGATAATGTACGCAAACAATGAGATAGGGACGATAGAACCCATCGAGGCGATAGGTGAGATCGTTCATGAAAAAGGTCTATACCTGCATGTGGATGCAACTGCCGCCGCAGGGCGCATCCCCATAGATGTGCAGAATGATGGGATAGATCTGTTGACCATGTCATCCAACGATATGTACGGACCACAAGGTGGCGGTGCACTGTACATAAAACCGGGTGTGAAGCTTCAACCGATCCTTCCGGGCGGTGGACAGGAACGCGGGCTTAGATCCGGAACAGAGAACCTGTTCGCAATCGCTGGAATGGGAGAGGCGGCAAGGATAGCAAAGGATGAAATGGGTCAGGAGAGCGAGAGACTCAAAGGTATGAGGGATAAACTCATCGACGAAATCTCAAAGATCGAAGAATCGTACCTCACCGGTCACCCCACCCAAAGACTTCCCCACCACGCAAGTTTCCGGTTCAGTCGTATTGAGGGTGAGAGCATCCTGCTAAATATGGATATGTACAACATACAGGTGGCAACAGGGTCAGCCTGCACCTCGATGACACTGGAACCGTCACATGTTCTGCTGGCAGTAGGCCTGAAGCACGAGGATGCTCACGGTTCGATGGTTATGACTCTGGGACGATCGAATAATGCTGAAGAGATACCCCTAATCACAAAGGCGGTTGAGGAAACGGTTCAGCGGTTGAGAGCACTTACACCGATGTAAAATAAGAGAGGTGATTGATATGGAACAGATAGGTTACAGCGAAAAGGTGATGGAACATTTCACGAATCCGAGGAATGTAGGTACGATAGAAAATCCTGACGGGTATGGAAAGGTTGGAAATCCGGTCTGCGGGGACATTATGGAGATGTTTATCAGCGTAGAAGATGATACCATCTCCGATATCAAGTTCAGAACCTTCGGCTGCGGTTCAGCCATTGCAACGAGCAGCATGGTGACCGAGCTTGCAAAAGGGAAGCATATCGATGAAGCCATGGAGATAACACGTAAGGACGTGGCAGATGAACTTGATGGCTTGCCCCCGCGGAAGATGCATTGTTCCAACCTCGCAGCCGATGCACTTCACGGGGCAATCGAAGATTATAAAAGTAAAAAGGTGGACAAGTAGGGTGAAAACCCACCCTTTTGATCACCTTATGCCAAGAAACGATCCATAAAGGCGCTGAAGTGCCTGATGGGTGCTTGGTTTGCGCAACCATGTGGGTGAATGCATGGCAGAAGATCTGAGAACGGTTGAACTTAAGGTCGCAGGGATGACCTGTGCGATGTGTGCGGGGACGATTGAGTATTCGCTTAAGGATCTCGATGGCACCACGGATGCAGAGGTAAATCTTGGAAACGAGACCGTACGGGTGGAGTACGACTCATCACGATTGAAACTTGCCGATCTTGAAAAAGCAGTAACCGATGTGGGTTACGAGGTGGTGCATGATAGGGTCACCATCAAAGTCGGTGGGATGACCTGTGTGATGTGTGTGGGGACGATTGCGGACGCACTCAGGAGACTGGACGGAATCACAGATGCCAATGTCAATCTAAGTTCTGAAAAAGCATACATAACCTACAACCCGGGTATGACGACGGTATCTGAGATGAAAAAAGCCATTTTGGATGCTGGATACCAGTACCTCGGAATCGAGGGGGAAGAAGAGGACCTGGAACAAATTGCGCGAGAGAAGGAACTGAAAGGAAAACGGAACAAGATCGTCATCGGATCTATCACAGGCGCCCTTCTGATGATTATCAGGCGCGTTCCGACCGGCATCCCTCCGGCATATCTGATGATGGTAATCTCAGTTCCGGTCTTTGTCTATCTGAGTTATCCGATATTTCTCGCTGCATATCGCGCCCTTAAGAACCGGAACCTCAACATGGACGTGATGTACTCGATGGGAATCGGTGTTGCATTCGTATCAAGCATTCTGGGCACTTTCAACATCATACTCTCGAGTGAATTCTTGTTTTATGAGACCGCGATTCTTCTTGCCACATTTCTCACACTTGGAAGGTATCTGGAGACGAAAGCAAAAGGGAAAACATCGGAAGCGATAAAGAAACTGATGGGCTTGCAGCCAAAGACCGCTCTCGTCATCCGTGATGAGAGCGAGATTACGATACCAATAGATGGCCTGGAGATAGATGATATCGTAGTCGTCAAACCTGGAGAGAAGATACCGGTGGACGGCTCTGTAGTCGATGGCGAGAGTTACGTGGACGAGTCGATGATCACAGGAGAGCCAATCCCGGTTCTTAAGAAGAACGGCGATGATGTCGTCGGTGGAACGCTCAACAAAAACAGCGTGATCCGGTTCAGAGCCACAAAAATAGGGCGAGATACGGTGCTCTCCCAGATCATACGGCTCGTGGAAGAAGCCCAGGGGTCAAAACCTCCTGTACAGAGGATTGCCGACAGGGCAGTCAGTTATTTCATCCCGACGGTGCTTGCGATCGCAATTCTTTCCTTTGCCTTCTGGTATGTAATTTCAGGCGAGACGATGCTCTTTGCGCTGACCACACTGATCACGATACTCGTCGTCGCATGTCCCTGCGCTCTCGGGCTTGCCACACCCACCGCTGTCACGGTTGGCATCGGTCGCGGAGCAGAACTCGGCATCCTCATCAAGAACGGTGTTGCTCTCGAGATCTCTGAGAAACTGACAACGATCGTCTTTGACAAAACAGGGACACTCACCAGAGGAAAACCCGAGGTTACGGACATAATCAGTACAAGCGATACCGTGATCGATGATAGGGAACTCCTGAAAGTGGCAGCAAGCGTCGAAGCAAACTCGCAGCATCCTCTCGCAGAGGCGGTTGTGAGAAGAGCGCGGGAAGAAGGTATCAAGATTTTTGGGGGGATGGGCGAGGGATTCGACACCTTCGAAGGAAAAGGCGTGGTAGCGAAGATAGATGGGAAAACGGTTATTGTAGGGAATAGAGCGCTTTTTAGCGAGAGGAACATTCTGTACTCTGAGGATTCCGAGCAAAAAATGCTCCAGCTTGAAAACGAAGGAAAGACCGTGATAACAATTGCAATCGATGGCAAAATACAGGGCATGATCGCTATCGCGGACCAATTGAAGGAGACAACAGGAGATGCCATCAAAGAACTCAAAAGGATGGGTTTCAACGTCGTTATGATCACCGGTGACAATTCCCGGACTGCAAACAGGGTTGCAGAACAGATCGGTATCGAGGAGGTGTTATCTGAGGTTTTGCCGCAGGATAAGGCAGGCGAGGTTGCGAGACTTCAGGAGAGCGGAGAGGTGGTGGCGTTCGTTGGCGACGGCATCAATGATGCACCCGCGCTTGCACAGGCAGATGTGGGCATTGCGATAGGTAGCGGTACGGACGTGGCGATAGAGAGCGGTGAGATAGTCCTTATGAAGGACGATCTCATGGACGCGGTTTCAGCGGTGCAACTGGGACGGAAGGTGATGTCAAGGATCAAGCTGAACATATTCTGGGCTTTTGCGTACAATACGGCTCTCATTCCTGTTGCGGCAGGGATACTCTACCCGTTTGGAATTACGTTCAGACCAGAGCTTGCAGGGCTTGCGATGGCTATGAGTTCTGTGACGGTGGTGAGTCTATCCCTCCTCTTGAAGGGGTATGTGCCGCCAGCAAAGAAAAGAACCGAAGGGAGGTGAGAAATGATGGCGATTGATCCGGTATGTAAGATGGATGTTGATGAGATGACTGCGAAGTTCACGACCGAGCACAAGGGCGAGACATACTACTTCTGTGCGCCCGGGTGCAAGAAGGCGTTTGAGGAGAACCCGGAAGAGTACATTGGTTAGATCTGAAACCACAACTATCGACGGCTGGATAGCACCCGCCCCATATCCTCAAGTTCCGTGATCGGAGCCCTGCAGGTGTAGTTCTCGCAGATATAAACGGTTGGCTTTCCCTGAATAGCTACCTTGCCCTCGGTCAGCGGCACCAGACCAGAACCCACTTCGTCAGCAGCACGAGATCCTGCGAAGGCGATGACCTTATCCGGCAGAAAGTGCCGGTTGATCTCGTCCACAAATTCCGAAGCATCCCCCACGTCGTCACCTGCTATCACGATCTGCGTGGGGCTGTTCAGATAGAGATCGACCGCAGAAAGCATCTGTGTATGTGCCAACGGGCGCTCTTCCAGCTGCGCCCCAAAAGCAAGAAAAAGATCCCTGGCACGTCTCCGCATATCCTCATCATCTGCCAGTGCTCCTATTCGAAGCAGGTTCTCTGCTGCAATCGAGTTTCCGGAGGGGACCGGACCGTCGTAAGCCTCCTTTATGGACATGAGGATCTCTATTTCACCGTGGCGATTGAAGAAGAATCCTCCATCCGATGTATCCCAGAAGAGCTCAATCATTGCATCATTCAGCCGGAACGCCTCACGCAGCCACTTTGGGTCGAAACTCGCCTCGTATAAGTCGAGCAATGCGGCGCTGAAAAACGCGTAGTCTTCCAGAGTTCCGGGAATCGTTGCTTCGTGGTCACGGTAGCGTCTGCACAGCCGCCCGTCCTTCACAAGATTTTCGAGGATGAACCTGGCTGATGAGGTCGCTGCTTCAAGAAACCGCCCCTCATGCAGCACCCGGTATCCAGTGGCGAATGCCCTGATCATCAGACCGTTTAAGCCGGTCAGGATCTTGTCATCGGTTGCCGGTCGTATCCTCTGGTTACGCGCCAGAAGAAGCTTCTCAATAGCTTCGCGGATCGTATCTTCTCTTTCTGCCGCATCGGATGGTTCAGCCTTGTGGAGTACACTTTTGCCGCCCTCGAAGTTTCCCTGCGGCGTTATCCCGAAGTAGCGGCAGATCGGTTCACCCCTCTCCGCCCCGAGAACCGATCGCACCTCATCAGGCGACCATGCGTAAAACGCGCCTTCAACGCCCTCACTATCAGCATCTATCGCGGAGTAGAAGCCGCCATCGGGGTCGGTCATCTCCCTGAGCGCCCAGTCAAGCGTCTCTTTTCCGATTCTTGCAAAAGTTGGGTCCCCTGTAACCTGATACGCCTCAAGATAAACCCTTGAGAGGAGCGCGTTGTCGTAGAGCATCTTCTCAAAGTGTGGAACCAGCCAGTGCCGGTCAGTGGAATAGCGGTGAAACCCCCCGCCCAACTGGTCAAAGATTCCTCCTTCTGCCATCGCATGAAGGGTCTTTGTAACCATTCTTAGTGCGGATTTCTCCCCGGTCCGGTGATGATACCGGAGCAGGAAAGAGAGATAGCAGGGCAGGGGGAACTTCGGTCGTTTCACAGACCACGCAGCCACATCGGCACCAAATCCACCATATTCCGGATCGAACTGGAGTACGAGTTGCTCATAGAGGTCATCAAGAAGATCGACCGAGACCTCCCTGGAATGGGGCTTTTGCAGGTAGGACTTCTGCAGGAGCTCTGTGATATCTTCGGAACTTCTCTGAAGCTGCTCCCGGTTGTCATGCCAAAAAGTTACAATCGCCTGCAGGATATCGTTGAAGGCTGGTAAGTCACGTACTGCTCTGGGCGGGAAATATGTTCCGCCATAAAACGGTTTTCCGTCCGGTGTGAGGAAGACCGATAGGGGCCAGCCACCCGTGCCAGCCAAAATCTGCACAGCCTTCATGTAGATTTCATCCAGATCCGGGCGCTCCTCGCGATCCACTTTGATGCAGATGAAGTTTTCGTTGAGGATTCCTGCTGTCTGCTCGCTTTCGAATGACTCTCGTGCCATCACATGGCACCAGTGGCAGGTGGAGTATCCGATGCTCAAGAAGATGGGTTTATCCTCATCTTTCGCACGTTGTAGTGCTTCTTTGTTCCATGGATGCCAGTTAACCGGGTTATAGGCATGTTGGAGTAGGTACGGGCTTTTCTCTTTTATGAGGGAATTTGGAGTTCTTGTTTCTGCCTTATTGCTACCTTCCATATCAACCACCTGCCTTCGCAGGAAGGTTGTTCATCATTCCTTTTAAGCATGATCCTTCAGTTCTTTTCTGTTCGGGTTTTCGATCAGTCTCCGGTACATGCGGGTTTATGGGACTGTCTCGCCGCACTGGTGCTGATCGTCCCACCCACAGGGAGTCTTTATGCAAGATGAGTTCCGATTTATCCAGCATGGAGTGCAGAGAACTCTGCCACGGTCAAAGCATGGGTTTGCTACTGGTGAGAACGACATTGGGGCGATGAAATGACAGAACCAAACAAAGATTCAGAGTGGTTTAGAGAGCGATGTGAAAGCGGATGCCAGATTTGTGGAACTAAACTATGTGGAAAAAACAACGGAATAGAATGGTCACACATAGTGAATAATGAAGCTGGTGGAGACAATAAAGAGGTCAACTGTCTGGCATTATGTCCAAACTGTGCATATGCCCTTGATTACGTATTAAAGCCAGCCATTTACAAAGCACTAAAAGAATTCACAGACAGTGAAGTGCCAGACAACTGGGAAAATGGCGAAGGAAGAGTAAAACTATAATAGAATGTCGTTCGAGCTAGCGTGATGCCCCGTACTTTCAGTGCGAGGAGCGTTACTTTAAAAAAACATCGAGAATCCCCCAAGATCGCATATAAGTTAATTTCGGGGATTGTTCACATCCGGGAAAAGACTTAAATACATACAGTTCAAGACGCGCGTGAGATGATTAGCATGAAAAAAATCTTATTGTTGAGTGTTATCAGTATCCTGATGGTCTCTGTGGTTCTTGCAGCAGGACCTGGCGGGGTGCACGATCCAGGTACAGGTATGGGCAGTCCTGGTATGGAAGGAGCCGGAAATTATCAGGCAATAGAAACCGATTTGGAGCAGAATACCTTGAGTGAGGGGGAGATTGCGGGATTGAAGTTGATGAGGGAAGAAGAAAAACTTGCAAGAGATGTGTACTTGGAATTGTACGATAAATGGGATATGCCAATATTCAATAATATCGCAAAGTCTGAGCAGACACATACTGACGCAGTCAAGACACTACTATACATATATGACATTGAAGATCCGGTCGCTACTGACGACCGAGGGATCTTTACAGATCAAGAATTGCAAACATTATACGATGATTTAGTAAATCAGGGAGATGCGTCCTTGCTCGAAGCATTGATCGTCGGCGCAACAATTGAAGATCTGGATATTAGAGACCTGAACGATCTCATCGCACAGACTGAGAACCAGGACATCCTTCTTGTATACAACAATCTGAGAAAAGGTTCTAGAAATCATATAAGATCTTTTATCGAACAAATTGAAAATAATGGTGGGACGTATACTGCACAGTTTATTGAGCAATCCGAACTTGATGAGATAGTAGGTTCTCCGCAAGAAAGTGGACCTATGCTTGATGGAAACAGTAATATTATACCAGGCGTTTCATCTGAATTGAGGGGTCCGCAGGGGCAAAGAAGAACGCTTCAATCAGGTAACTATCAGGTATCCGGAGGACGGATGATAAATGTTCAGCAGCAGGCAGATAACAGAATGGTTATTCAGACTGGTGCTATTTCAGGAGATTGTCCTCTTTATTTGGAGATGACTCATGAGCGAGTGCAGAATGAGACCAAATTCTATGCTAACTTATCTAATGGCAGAAATGCAGAGATTAGGATTATGCCTGATACGGCTTCCCAGACCGCCTTACAACGATTAAACTTGGGAAATTTTACTGACGATTGTAGTATTGAACTCAGAGAAGCCAATCTTGGAAATCAGGTAAGAGCTGTTTACGAAGTCCAAGCTCAAAGAAACTCAAAAGTTTTTGGGATTTTTAGTACAAGAATGCAGGTTCAAGCACAAGTTGATGCTGAAACCGGTGAAATAATCCAGGTTAACAAACCATGGTGGGCATTTTTAGCAGTTGAACCCGAAGAATAATTTTTTTTAT
>CBDAFH010000180.1:0-22976 GCA_965195165.1 uncultured ANME-2 cluster archaeon
TCATGGGACGGAGGAGACCCGAACGGGGCTGATACCGTTAAATACAACGTTTATCTGGGAACTTCGCCACGTTGGATGTCCCGAATATGTGAAAACACATCGAGCACAACATGCGACTCCGGCACGTTAGATGAATTTAGGACATACTATTGGAAAGTGGTCGCAGTGGATGAATTTGGAGTAAACGATGAAAGTGATGTCTGGTCATTCTATAGCTGGAGATCAGGACTCACTATCGACTTCCCTGCTGAGGGGGATACGCCAACAATACATAAGGATGAGAATGGAGATAGTTATATTAACATTGGTGGTACGGTTATTCCGAGTGACTACATGAGCCCTGGATGTCTTGTTACCGTTTATGGTCCTTCTGATCAACTATTAGGCGAGTGGTGTACCGATCAGTCCCTGCTGCCGCTAAGCTTCCCAACAACAATGCGTGCATTCAGTGTTCGAGCTTATGTGAGTAATGCCACCATAAACCTTACAGGAGAAACTACACTTACTACGTACTGGATGCGTGGCGACTCTAATGAGGTTTCTGATACTGTTACTGTAGATCTCCCCTCTGACCATGGGGATGTTGTGTGGGGCTATGTGGGGGACGTTCCGGTATGCTTAACCCCTGAAGATATGGGATTCCTGGAAGAGATGAAAGCAGAAGCGGAGAAGCTGATGCAACGAGAAGATATCACGGATGAAGAAGTGAGCTTTCTAAGTGATGTTATAGCTTCCATCGACCTTCTTCTCGATCTTAAAGAACATCCTGGTGCAAAGGTCAGTGGAAGAGCTCTGAAAGTTTTAACGTTGAAGCAGGCAATAGATCAAACCAAAGAAACTGGTGGAAAATTTGACGATGTTGTAAAAAGGTCTGTGAACTCGTTTGTGGAGGTAATCCCTTTTACAGGACCCTTACTTGCATGGGCATGGGAATTCAACCGTGCCCATGATCGATCGATAGGTCCTCTGGACACCCTTATAATGGTCCCCCCATGGGGATTTATGGAAGCAGGTATGGAAACAACCGGGGAATGCCTGCATCCCAATTATTACAGAAACTGGAAAATCGGTCCTTATGTCGCTATAGGTGGGGACATTTCAGGAATAATGGTAGAATTAGATCATGTCTATATGGGTCCGGGAGATTATTTTACGATATATAAGGGCGATAGCTGTCTGATTCGAGAGTGGGAGAGCATACCTAATGAGCGTTATACGCAGGTGGGGTGGCCTATCCATGACGAAGTAGGTCGCATCACAGTGGACTGCGACGATTCTGGCGTAGATTCATACGGTTATAAATTTGATCCGGAATGCTGGATATGGCTGATGTGCCACCATGCCGAATATTACAATTACAATGGAACTGGCACGCATCTGGTGAAACTCGGAACTGAGACGACAGAATTGAACTCCAGTTGGGGTATGGGCTCTCCATATCCCGATGTGAACGTGGATAACTGGATGGCGGTATGGAGCGGACAGATCTACGCACCAGGCAACGACACCTACACGTTCTACGTCGCAAGCGAAAAGGGAACTGTTGATATGAAGATCAACCGCACCGACATATTCTCCAACCGTATATTCAGCGACCATGCAGAAACAAACAGCAGCACCCATCTGTGCAAAGGCTGGCACAATTTTGCGATATGGTATCATCATACCACAGGCAATGCATCCTTTGTTCTATCCTGGGCGAATTCTACCATGAGTAAACAGGTAGTTCCTGACAAAAATATGCGAACACCGAGAACTGAACTTGCGAGTCTTCCGCTGAACGCTTTCTTCTCTTACAAGCTTGGGTTCGGCACCGATGCATCCTTTGCAGACCTGTCTCTCGGCGATAATATCACCGAATGGCGATGGAACTTTGACGATGGGACGCCGGATGAAATCTATAATGCATCAACAAATCCGACCTATATGTATGACCGGGCAGGTGTCTACAATGTAACTTTGACCGTCGTCAACGGCACGGGTGGGATGAATACGCATAGCGAGTTGGTAGATGTGTATATGGAGGGTGATGTCAATCATGATGGAAAACTCTCGGCTGCGGATGCGCTGCTTATTCTGCAAATGGCTGCCTGCGGCATCAATACTGATCCTGCAGCGGATGTGAATTCGGATGGAGTGATTACCTCGCTTGATGCACTGATGGTTTCGCAAGCTGTGATGAAGGGGGTAAGCAATGAATAAAATCACAAAAGCACCACTGGTGTTGGCTTTGATTTTTATCACCATCCTGCTGGCTATATTTGTGCAGAGTCTGGCGGATGAAAAGGAAGAGTACGTAACCGATCAGGTCATAGCCGATATCCCGATCAGAGCCGATCTCGATATCTCTTTCCTTGGTCCGGGTAAATCGATGTCTGTGAATATGGTGTATACCCTGATCCCCTCGGTGGATGTGAAGATGGATGTTTCGAAGGGCATCGTTCTTCCTGCGACGGTGGTATTCGTGGAGAGTGATCTGCCAACCGGTCAGATTACACTTAAAAAAGGCAGGAAATACAAGTACAAAACAAAGATAAAGGCACTTGTGAACGGGGATTGGATGATATATGCAGCTCCCGGCGTGCATGCGAGTCTGCGTGTTGTTGGGGGTGATGTAACATCAGCAGGGATATACGGAATTTCTGATGCGGAAAAGACGATCATGCGGTACCGTCACAGTGAGAAAATATCAGAGGAACAACGGAACGTTCTGATAAACATCACAAACGACTGGCTGCAACGGTATAACTCAACCGAATATGAAAAACAAGATTTCAATTGCACGGTACTCTCAAGAGTTGGTTCAGGACTTTCCGGTATCAATATCGGGTGCTATGGATGTGAACTATGGGGCTATTCGAATTCGACGTTATCCGACAGGTACTACTTTGTCCTCGGCGAAGATGAGTACACCGGCATAATAAAGATCAAAAACGTGTACCGCTGGGCGTACCAGACCCCCTCAGGATACCAGCAGAAACCGGTATGTGAGGAGGTTATGATGAATGTAATTGGGTGAGCAATGAATAAAATCGCAAAAGCATCACTGGCACTGGGTGTGATTTTTATCATCATCCTGCTGGTTATATTTGTGCAGAATCTGGCGGATGAAAAGGAAGAGTGCATAACCGATCAGGTAATAGCCGATATTCCGATCAGAGCTGATCTTGATATCTCTTTCCTTGGTCCAGGTAAATCGACGTCTGTGAATATGGTGTATACCCTGATCCCATCGGTGGATGTGAAGATGGATGTTTCAAAGGGCATCGTTCTTCCTGCAACGGTGATATTTGTGGAGAGTGATCTGCCAACCGATCAGATTACACTTAAAAAAGGCAGGAAATATAAGTACAAAGCACAGATAAAGGCACTTGTGAACGGGGATTGGGTGATCTATGCAGCTCCTGGCGTGTATGCGGATATACGTGTTGTTGGAGGTGATGTAACATCAGCAGGCGTACATGGAGTTTTTGATGCGGCAGAGCCGATTACCAGATATCACCTCAGGGAGGAAGTGTCAGAGGAACAACGAGGCATTCTGATAAAAATCACAAATAACTGGTTGCAACGGTATAACTCAACCGAATATGAAAAACAAGATTTCAATTGCACGATACTCTCAAGACCTGCTTCAGGATTTCCTGATATCAATATCAGGTGCTATGGCTACGAACTATGGGGATATTCGAATTCGACGTTATCCGACAGGTACTATTTTGTTATCGATGAGGATTTGAACACCAACAAAACCAAGGTCAGAAACGTGTACCACTGGGCGTACCAGACCCCTTCCGGATACCAGCAGAAACCGGTATGTGAAGAGATCACGATGAAGGGTGGCGGAAATGGTTGAATAGAATCGTGAAAGTTTTGAACCATGCAGCTTGATATAAAGAGATGACGATCCGAACCAGAAAGTTCTACGACTTTAGCATCCACACCGCGCCCGAATGCAGCGACTCACCAGAAGCGATGGCAGAGACTGCGTCCAGATATGGCTACGCGGGGATCGCGATCACGAACCATACCCCACACCAGCCGCAGAAACCGGAGACGACCGATCATCCTAAAATTGTGGTCTATTCGGGAATCGAGATCGTCGCAAAGAACCCGCACCACCTGAGGCAGATGATCCAGAAACATCGTGCAAAGGTGCGCGTGCTTGCTGTGCACGGCGGAAACGAGAAGATCAACCGTGCAGCAGTCGAGAGCCGTGCTGTCGATATCCTGTCGCATCCGGACGAGCGGCTGAATCATGTGCTCATGCGGTTTGCATCCGAAAACAGGGTGGCGATCGAGTTCAATCTCGATTCAATCATCAAGATGCGCGGAAGGGCGCGGGTTCTGGCACTCACGAATTTCAGGCACAATCTCAAGATCGCACGCAAGTATGGTGCGCCGATGATCCTTGCGAGCAATGCGCAGTCGATCTACGACCTCCGGGCGCCCGCGGAGATGATCGCGCTTGGAACGATCTTTGGGATGACCGAGGACGAAGCGATCGCAGCGCTCAGCACGGTTCCCGAGGAGATCATAAGGCGGGGGAGCGAGAACTGGATCATGGAAGGGGTCTGGGTCGTTACGGAAGATTGATCCCCGCCTGATACAGTCCGGACGTATCTGCCGCCTACGAAAGTCCAAGTTCCCTTAATTTCTCAGACCCGGGCTTGCCATGCTCCCATCCGCGAAGTTCGTAGTATTCAGGAAGCATCGCCGAGAGCTTTGAAACCTGACCGCTGGCAGGTCCATCCGGCATCGGCTCGCTTGTGAGTCGCTCTGGGAGTGTGTCATCCTTCTCATCAAATCCGTACCGGTTGAGGATCAGCCGCTCAAGGTTGGTCACCCGCTCGCCGATCATCAGCAGCTCCTGATCGCTGATGTCCCATCCTGTGATGCATGAGAGCATTCCCGCGTAATCAGGCAGTCCGAGCGCGAACGTGTTGAAGAGGCAGACCACTGATGAGTTGACGACCGATGTGAAATCCTGAAACGTCTTGACCCACTGCGCTTTTCCTTCCGTCGTGTACGGATCCAGCTTCTCAGGAAGCCCCAGAACCTCTGGCGCTATCGTATAGCCGCTCGTATGGCAGCCGCCGCGGTTGGCGGTCGCATAGTTAAGACCGATGCCCTGTATGGCACGCGGATCATAAGCAGGAAGTTCAAGACCTTTCACGGTCATCGAGAGTTCGGGTGCTCCGTATTTCTCTGCTAAATACCGCGATCCGCGAGCAAGGTCATCACCGATCCCTGCACGGTACGCGGTCATCCATACCGCTTCCACCATCGCTCCCGCGTTTCCAAACGCCAGATTGAGACCGTGTAGCTTCGATTCAGGGATCTTTCCATTCTCCACGAGTTCCATCGCACATGCGATCGTCGCACCGGTGGAGATGGTATCGAGCCCGAGTTCGTTGCAGAGATGGTTGGCTTTCGTGATCGCATCGAGTTCTGTGATCCCGCAGTCCGACCCGAATGCGAATATCGTCTCGTATTCCGGTCCTTCTCCGCGGGTCACGCTGAACGCACCATCTGGGACCGATGTAGACCTGCCACAACCGATCGGACAGCCCCAGCACGCCTTCTTTCCGATGAGATACTTCTCAGCAAGCGTTTCGCCACTCTGCTTATCAGCATCAGGGAAATATCCTGTCTGGAAGTTCCGCACAGGATATGCGCCCTGTTCGTTTAAGACATTGACGAGCACTGCCGTCCCATAAGTTTGAAGTCCTCCGCCAGTGCCGGTGACAGGGTTCTCCTTTAACTTCTGTAGAGCGCTCTTTACCTGTTCCTTCATCTCATCGGGTCTTGCAACCGTCACCTTCCCGGTGCCGTATACCGCGATCGCTTTTAACTTCTTGCTGCCCATGACCGCGCCCATGCCGGTCCTGCCTGCTGCCCGGTAGTTGTCATTGACGATGCACGAGATCGCTGCCAGATTCTCGCCAGCCGGTCCGATGCATGCGACCGATGCATTATGTCCTACCTCTGCCACAATCTCATCGGTCGTTTGGAACGTGGTCTGCCCCCATAACCCCGGGGCGTCCACCAGTTCCGCCTCGCCATCGATTATCTTGAGGTACACCGGCGCATCCGATGCACCCCTCACAACAATCGCATCGTACCCGGCCGCCTTTAAAAGAGGACCCCATCTGCCGCCTGAGTTCGAACTTCCAACAGAGCCTGTGAGCGGGGACTTCATCGCCATCACATGGTATCTGCCGCCGGTCGGAAAACTGGTGCCGGTCGCAGGTCCTGTCGCAAAGACGATGATGTTATCAGGACCAAGCGGATCGACATCGGGCTTTAGCTCGTCATAAATGAGCGCAAGCCCGAGTCCCTTGCCTCCAAGGAACTTGCGTGCGGTTTTTTCATCGATAGATCGGTCAGCAAGTCTGCCGGTGTTCAGATCTACTTCCAGAATCTTTCCAATATATCCATTCATATTTATACCTCCCGAAAGGTTCTTTGCAACTCATATCTGAGCTGCCATATATGACTGTGTGGGAGGGGTGATATGATTATTGGTATCTCGTGGGTGCTAACTCGCGGGGTGTTCCGATCCGGGAATTTTTGACTCGATCAGGAGAAATTATAGAGTCTCGATCTTTGGTCCGGACATCGCCCGATCGCCATAATCCGGTGCCGCGCAACGATTGAGCGTCCGATCACAGCGTCCTCTGCGCTGCTGCCACTGCCACGTTTCTTGTAGTCTTCCACGAATGCCGCACCCACTCCGGAAAACCCTTGTGCTCACGGAACCACTCCCGCATGAACCGGATGGTCTTTGGATCGGACGGATACCCGCTGCCGAAATCCCCGACCTCCTCCCGCAGTGTCTTGACCGCGTGATCCCTCTGCACCTTTGCGATGATGGACGCTGCGGCAACGATCGGGTATGTCGCATCGGCTTTGTGCCGTGCAGTAACCATGAGATGGTGCTTGCATGACCCCTGCACGTTTCTTCCGAACCGCGCCTCATTGACATCGGCAGCATCCAGGAATGCGTGTTCGGGTTCCAGGTTTTCAAGCACTCTTGCAAATGCCTTGACCATGATCTCGTTCATCGTCATGACCGTGCGCAGTTCGTCGATCTGGTGTGCGCTCACCTCCAGTACAAACCAGCTGTCAACTATTTTTTTGATCTCTCCGTCAAAAAACTTGCGTCTCTTTGGAGTCAGTTTCTTGGAGTCTTTCAGACCGAGTCCATCGATCAGATGCATCCTCTCCTCCTCCACGAGCACGCCTGCAACGCACATCGGCCCGATCACCGGACCTTTGCCTGCTTCATCGATTCCTGCGATCTTCATGATCGGTGATGGCGCAGCGAAGGGATAAATGTATTTATGCATCTGTTAAAATTTATTTAAGGTGCGCCGACGTGATTGCCCGGACGTTTGACCGGGATCACGGCACCATCTGAAAATCCGGGACATTTCCATCGATTTACTCGATTTGTGTCATTCGTTTAAACGTGAGCATTCGTGATGAAATATGGTGAAACATCACCATACCCAACACCATCCTCAGCACCGGAGAGACTTAATGTCCAGAACATCCTCAACATTCCGAAACCTTTTAATATTCTCCTGCCATCCACTATATCTACCCATGAGTAAATCCTTGTTTCGCATGAACCATCTCGGATAGTAATGGATAACACTTCATGGTCGTTATGATTTAACAAATGGATCAGTAGGTGAATATCGGTGACCAACAATTCGAACAATTCTCAAGTGTGTTGCCAGTGCGGCGCCTGTACTGCCATCTGTCCTGTGCGTAGGGTCGTACCATTCTCACCGAGAGGTGCGATCTACGACTCAAACATCTACGACACAGACACAGACGTCTGGGATTGTCTTACCTGTGGACAGTGCGTCACAACTTGTCCACAGGGTGTGCGGTTGCTGGACTTCTTCCTCGATCAGAGAATCGGGAAGGAGCCCAGAGATATCGCACACAAAGGCGTCTTTACAGAACTGGCAAACTTAATGCCGCGGCTTGGTAACAGCAAAACGACCCTCCTTGAGGGCGACGACGCATCCGTAATCGGATACTTCCCCGGATGTGTAGACTTCCACGACATGTTCTTTGACCGGGATGTGGATTTTGGAGAGATCGCGACGTCCTCTGTAAAGCTCCTCTCGAAAGCAGGGCTCAGCCCAAAGGTCATGCAGCTCAAATGCTGCGGGCACGACCAGCTCTGGCAGGGGAATCAGGAGACGTTCGATAAGCTCAAAGAGGAGAATACAAAGCTTATCAACGAGAGCGGAATTACGACGCTCGTTGTGAGTTGTGCGGAGTGCTACAGGACGTTTCTGATGGATTACGACCTCGATTGCGAGGTGAAACACATCAGTCAGGTTCTCGCAGATGCCGATCTCGGGATCACGAACGGCAGTGCGACTGCTGCAATCCACGACGCGTGCAGGCTCGGACGCCACACAGGCGAGTATGATGCCCCACGAAAGGTGATTGCCGCAACCGGCGCAAACATCGTCGAGATGCAGCACACCAGGGAGAACGCGCTCTGTTGCGGCGTCAGTTCGATGATGAACTGCAACGACTGCACAAAAGCACTCCGGGTCATGCGGATGGACGAGGCGAAAGCGACAGGTGCGGATGTGCTGATCACGTCCTGCCCGAAGTGTCTTGCGCACTTAAACTGTCTCAAGGAGGAAGAGGACGCAGAGCACGGGCACGATTATCCGTTCGATGTGATGGATCTTACCGTGTATCTGGCACGCAAACTCAAAGAATGATATCATCAGGATCAGCGATCTTGGCATGACATTCAGATAATCTGGTGTCAAAACTGATTCTGTGCTTACTGCACAGGATGCGCCAGAGCGCGCGGTGGCAGAACGCGAGTCGGACTAGTATATCCAGGGCAAATCTGAAATGTGGGACGAACCATTGAACATCTCGATCTCTGGTAATGGATCGCCAAGAGCGATCCATCGACACCACCGCCCGCAAGGGCAGGGCATTACCAATCATGAGCGAACTATCATTCTTCCTCGGATGCATCGCGCCGAATCGATATCCTGGCATCGAGAAAGCCACCAAGCTCGTGATGAAGGAACTCGGCATGCATCTGATGGAACTCAAAGGAGCATCATGCTGTCCGGCACCTGGAGTTTTCAGATCATTCGATGAACTCATATAACTTGCAATCGCGTCCGGAAACATTGTGTTATCAGAAGAGATGGGTGTGGATATTCTCACGGTATGCAATGGCTGCTTCGGATCACTAGCGGATGCAAACAATAGGTTGAAAGAGAATCCGGAACTTCGAAACGAGGTTAACAAAGCACTTGCAGAGATCGGACGTGAGTTTAAAGGTACTATACGGGTGTGTCACATCATGGAATATCTGCAGGATGATATCGGCGTCCGGAAGGTTAAAGAAGCGGTCAGGTATCCTGTCGATCTCAAGGTTGCTGTGCATTACGGCTGCCATCTGATCAAACCATCGAAGGAGCGGCATCTCGGCAGTGTCGAGAACCCGAGATTCTTTGATGAACTTGTTGAGGCTACAGGAGCAACATCTGTTCCGTACAAGGATAAGAATGCATGTTGCGGCGCGGGCGGCGGTGTGCGGACTGCAGATCTTGATACGTCTCTCCTCTTTACCAGAGCCAAACTCGAACATGCGCGGGATGCCGGCGCTGACTGCATCGTGGATTCATGTCCGTTCTGCCATCTACAGATGTATGCTGGTCAGATCGATATTGAAAAGAAGTTCGGAGATATTTTCAATAATGGATCGCCAAGAGCGATCCATCGACACCACCGCCCGCAAGAGCGGGGTGTTATGCCAATCATTCATTATTCGCAACTACTTGGGCTTGGTATGGGATATACGCCGCAGGAACTTGGTATCGACATGAACTATGTCAGGAATGATGAGTTCATCAGAACGATTGAGAAGATCGCATGAGGTACCGAAGATCGCCGCTGACAGATGCCTGCATCTCTCAAATAGTAAGATAAAAAATAGCAGTGGGCTCGAACCTCCTTCCCGAAGATTCGAAGCCCTTTGATCCGCCTTATCACCTCGATTTACCTATGCCGCTTCCGAAGTCGCCTCAACAGATGTTTCAGTAGCCTCAGCTGTCACATCGCCGGCAGTCTTAGTTGTAGTAATAACACCGGTCCCATCGCCATTACCGCTGATTCCACCAAACGCCCTGATCGATGCAGTTATGGAATCGAACGTGAAGTGCTGTGCAGTAATCGCACTTGTCGGGCATCCTGTTGCGCATGTACCGCAGCCCTTGCATGCTGCGGGATTGATCACACTCTTCTTTGTCATGTACGTGACCTCCTCTGCAGTAACCTCGACATCCTGCAGTGCTGGAGCACCGTACGGACATACCTCGACACATCTGCCGCATCCGATGCACTTTGTTTCATCCACCACCATCGCGATCGCCTCGGTCTCAAGCATCGGGCTTGCAAGTATCCTGCCAGCTCTCGACGCCACAGCAGCCCCATCCGCAATCGCTTCATCGATGAACTTCGGACCGTGCGCGCTTCCACAGAGGAACACTCCTTCGGTAGCAAAATCAATCGGTCTTAATTTCACATGCGCCTCAAGGAAGAACTTGTTTGCGTCGAGCGGAACCTTAAACATCATCGCAGTCTCTTCTGCATCATCTGGCGCAACGAGCGGCGCGCTCAGTACGATGAGATCGGTGTCGATCTCGATATCCCTTCCGAGCAGCATGTCATGCACGAGCACCTTGTTATCCGTAACAACCGGATCCTTGTCATCAGGTCTCCGTATGAAGACAACACCGATATCTCTTGCATACTGGTACATGCCTTCCCATCGTCCATAAGTCCGCATATCTTTGTACAGGACATACACGTTTGCATCGCTCTCCTGTCTGATGCGTATCGCATTCTTGACAGCCTCGATGCAACAGATTTTGGAACAGTATTTCCGGACATCGTTTCTGGCTCCAGCGCACTGGATCATAACCACGTTCTTGACATCGAGTCCGCTCTTGAGCCGCTCCTCGAGTTCCAGTTGTGTTACGATGTTTGGCTTACCGTACTCATAATATCCCTCAGGTTTCAGTTCCATGCCGCCGGTTGCGATGATCGCAACTCCAAATTCGTGGTCGATAGCACCTTCCGGCGTTTCGATCATTCCCTTGAAGTTTCCAAGGAACCCTTCCAGTGATGCAAGTTTTGACTGGGTATGAAGCGTTATGTTTGAATGCGACCTGACCTTGGAATCAAGTTCGGAAACTACATCGGAAGCATCCTTTCCGTAATGGAGTTTTGTAACCCGTCTCATCAGTCCGCCAAGTTCTGCCTCTCTCTCGATCAGGGTCACAGGGAATCCCATCTCAGCGAGTTCGATTGCTGCGGTCATGCCAGCAACCCCGCCGCCAATGACTACTGCATTGTGGATGAGCGGAACCTCCTGCTTGTACAACGGTTCATACAAACTCGCTTTTGCAACCGCCATCCTAACGATCTGTTTTGCCTTCTCGGTCGCGCGTTCAGGCTCCTTCTGGTGAACCCATGAGCAGTGCTCCCTGATGTTTGCCAGTTCGAAGAGATACGGATTTAATCCTGCCTCCCTACATGTCGTCTGGAAGAGCGGTTCATGTGTTCTTGGAGTGCATGATGCAACCACAATCCGGTTCAAGTCATGCTCCCTGATCATATCTTTTAGCATTTCCTGGGCATCGCTTGCACACATATACAGGTTATCGGCGGCAAACACAACATTCGGAAGCGTTTTTGCATATTCAGCGACTGCTGGCACATCCACCACGCCTCCTATGTTGATGCCGCAGTGGCACACAAAGACGCCAACTCTTGGAGTATCCCCGATATCCCTCTCTTCAGGATATGTAACCTCACTGACAATCGTTCCACGCACGGAAGTGAGCATGGCATGTGCCATTGCAGCAGCTCCGGATGCCTGTGCAACCGAAGTCGGAATATCCTTTGGATCCTGCAATGTGCCGCATACAAAGACACCAGGAATGCTCGATTCAACAGGAGACTCTTCTGCGGTTGCGACATTCCCGAATCGATCGAGTTTTATTCCGGATGATTCCAGTAGTTCTCTTACCGGTGGCGTGATCTGGAGACCGACTGAAAGAACGATCATGTCAAGATCCATGCGCTTGACCACGCCCTCCTCTACATCCTCGTACTTGACCCACAATTCTCCATCTGTTTCATAGACTGCTGGTGGTCTTGAGATGATGTAGCGGATGCCAAGTTCATTCTTTGCTTTCTGGTACAGTTCCTCGAAACCTTTACTGACCGCGCGCACATCGATGCTGAATATCGTGATATCCAGATTGGGGTCATGTTCCAGCGCTACGATCGACTGCTTTGCCGCATACATGCAGCAGACCGAGGAGCAGTATTCATTGGTCTTGTGCTGATCCCTTGATCCGATGCACTGGATATAAGCGATCTTCTTTGGGGTCTTTCCATCGCTCGGGCGTTCCAGATGACCACCGGTCGGTCCCGATGCACTGAGCAGGCGCTCCATCTGGAGAGCAGTGACCACGTTTGGATGATCGGATTTATACTGGGTTAGTACCGACGGATCAAACACGCCCAGTCCACATGCAAGTATGACCGCGCCAACCTCAAGGTCGACAATCTCATCCTTCTGTTCGTAATCGATCGCACCTGCATCACAGACCTTCTTGCAGACGCCGCACTTCCCTTTCGTCAGATACAGACAGTGCTCGGCATCGATCGTTGCCGCTCTTGGCATCGCCTGCGGAAACGGAATATAGATCGCCTTTCTCTTGCCAGTCCCCGCATCATACTCGGATAGGACTTTGCTCGGGCATTTTTCAGCGCACAGTCCACACCCAGTGCACTTATCCATATCGACGTATCTCGCCTTCTTCTTAACAGTAACCTTGAAGTCGCCAGCAGAACCTGTTACATTGAGTGCCTCGGTGTATGTGAGAAGTTCAATGTTCGGATGTCTGCCAGCCTCCACCAGCTTTGGCGAAAGAATACAGAGCGAGCAATCCTGTGTCGGAAAGGTCTTATCCAGCTGTGCCATGATCCCGCCGAGACTCGGGGTCTTCTCGATTATATACACCTTGTAACCGCTGTCCGCAAGATCGAGTGACGCCTGTATTCCGGCAATCCCCCCTCCTATAACTGCAACTGCACCGATCATCTTAATCAACTCCTAATTTTTTTAGTACGCCCGCAGTCGATACCACGTTCTTGTCCAGTCCAAGCTCCTTTGGCTTGTGTCCGAGTGCAAGACCGATCAACTGCGTGAAATAGAGAACAGGCATGTTGAGCGTGATGCCGTATCGTTTCTCGATCTCCTTCTGCTGGAGATCAAGAAGCACATTGCACATCGGGCAGGTGATCACAAGGCAGTCTGCGCCGACGTTCACCGCTTCCTCGAGAATCTCCCTTGACAGGTGATGTGCAAGATCCTCCCTGCTCATCAAAAGCGAGCCTCCACAGCACTTCATCTTGTGCTCGAATGGCACCGACTCAGCACCGAGAGCATCGATCAGTCTGTCAAGAAACTGCGGATTCTCAGGATCATCGAACCGTGCAATCTCCTTCGGTCTTGCAAGCAAACAGCCATAGAACGGTGCTATTTTGAGACCACTGAGCGATTTTTTGACCTTTGCTGTTACATTCTCAAGACCATAATCGGATACAAGGATATCGAGCAGATGCCTGATCGCCTCTTTTCCCTCGTATTTCATATCCCCGAGCGCATCGTTTATCATATCCTTTGCTTTTTCGCTCTCGTTTACAGCAAAATATGCCTTTGATACATTATGGAAGCAGATCGCACAGGTGGTCATCATAGGATATCCTGTCTCTTCCGCAATAGCAGCATTTCTTGCAGATAACGCAAGCTCGAGATACATATCAGGGTATACCTCCAGCGCTCCGCAGCAGTTCCAGTCAGGTATCTCGACGATATCGATTCCGAGCGTTCTACACGTTGCCAGAGTGGACATCCCGAATTCAACCGCTGTTCCGTGCATCACACACCCTGGATAATATGAAAACTTCATTCTTTCCCCCTTACAACTCTGAATATATTCTTGATCTGTTTCATTCCCTTAATGTTCTTTGGGATGAGCGAAAGTTTTCCTTTTTTGAGCATGAAGATTCCTGTCGAGGTATATTCAAACAATCGCTTGATACCCTGGTGTTTCACGATCTGGGCAATGACAACACCTGTTTCATACACCTTGCCATGCTTCTTGATGGAGTCCACGAACTCCTTGTCGAATGCTGGCTTTGCGCTCTCCAGTTTGATATGCCCCATCCGTTCCTCGCGCTCTGCGATGTTCTTCATCGCGTTTAACACATCGGTGATGCGGACGTCCTGCGGACACTGGTCATAACAGGTATAACAGGAGACGCAGAGCCACATGATCTCGCTCTCGAATAGTTCCTTCTTCATCCCGAGTATCGCCATTCTCATGGCTTTTCTCGGATTGTATGTCGGCTCGATCTCAGAGATCGGACAGCCAACCGTACAGCCGGTGCAGTTGAAACATTTGGTGAGGTGTTCTCCTCCAAGTTCCTTTTCGATCTCGAATTTGAAATTCGGATCGAAATCTGCTGCCTTTATTGTGTTCATTTAATAACCTCCTGGTGATGTTGAAGTGAGTAGTATACTGAAATCAACACGCAGTGATGGATAGCTAAATACACCTGATCGCTTCTGGTTTGGTTTGCGTATGCAACGTTTGTGTATGTCAGACACGGATAATCAGCACCTGCCTGTTCGCTTATGAAGTGTAACGGATACGGTACTATTAAAAGATTTCGTTTATTGGAAGCGCCTTTACTTCGCTCCTCGCTAACGAAAACGATCTCCGACCCGATGGCAGCCAACCCGCTACGGAAGGGCAGTTTTCACTCGTTTTTCATGATGAAAAGATCGATCTCCTTAGGATACTCCCAGCGACACAGGAACACCGCCAAACACCTTGATCGCAGCCGTTATCTGCGGGGTTGTAAAGTTTCTCTGTGTGATAGCCCCAACCTGGCAGGTCACAACACAGGTACCGCAGCCCTTGCAGACGGCAGGATTGATAGAGGATTTCCTTGTCGAAAGGGTTATCTCCTCGAGGATTACCTCCTTTTCTGAGAGCTCGATGGCATGGTACGGGCATATATCGACGCAGCTTCCGCACCCGATACACCGCTCCTCATCCACTACAGCAGTTATAGCCTCAGCCTGCACGTAGCCATTCGCAAGTGGTATGGACGCTCTGGACGCGGCACCATAAGCCTGATAGATCGCCTCGTCTATAAAGGCCGGTGCGTGGGCTGTTCCGCAGAGATATATACCGTCTGTTGCAAAATCGAGCGGTCTCAACTTAACATGGGCTTCGAAGAAGAACTTATCCCTTCCCAGAGGAACCTTGAGCATCTTTGATAGCTCCTCTGCCTCAGGGATCTGGACGAGGGGCGCAGATAGAACGATAAGGTCTGGACTCATCGTCTGATCCGTCTTCAGGGTTTCATTGTGGTAGGATATTACCAGTCTGCCCCCTTCCCTGGAGACCTCTGGTGGGTTTTCCGGGGTATACTTAACAAACCTGATGCCCATCCCTCTTGCGGCATTGTACATGAGTTCGTGCTCTACCCCATAAGTGGTTATTCCCCTGTTGAAGATGGTGACTTCTACCTCTGATGGAGTGGAAGCCACAGCTTTTCTCCTCCGCCTCCTGCCCACTCTTCCGGCTTCCGAGAGTGTTTCGGGCGCCTCTGTTCCCACAAGTTTCATCGCGCTCTTTATCGCGTTTGTACAGCATATCCTCGAGCAGTATTCGAGTACCTGCCCGCGTGCGCCCGCGCACTGGATAAATGCCACGCTCTTTGTTGCGGGAAGCGTCTTCTCCTTCTCCATCCTCTCAAACTCTTTTAGAGTCACGACATTTTCGTATTCGCCGTATCCATAGAGTCCTGCCGGTTTGTACTCCTCTGCACCGGTAGCGACGATGATGGCTCCAACCTTCGCCACGGTCTCTTCACCATTGCCCGCCATCGTTACCTCGTAGTTTCCGATGTATCCCTCCACGTCTTTGAGGGTTGAAGAGGTGAGTATGTGAATATTCTTATTTGCAGTTACCTTCTCAATCAAGGGAGTTATACTCTCAAGAGCGTCTTTTCCGGTCTGATACAGGGTATCGAGGTTCCGGACAAAGCCACCAAGGAGAGCCTCTTTCTCCACAAGATAGGTCTCAAATCCCTGGTTTGCAAGGCTCAGGGCAGCAGTCATACCAGCAACACCACCTCCCAGAACAAGGGCTTTCGGTTCCACAGGTACTCTCTCTTCTTCCTGTGGCTCAAGCAAAGCAGCTTTAGCCACACCCATCGCTATCAACATCTTTGCCTTCTCTGTTGCCTTCTCTGGCTCCTTCATGTGTACCCATGAGCAGTGTTCTCTGATGTTGACAAACTCGAAGAGGTACTTGTTGAGACCCGCCTCCTCACACGTTCTCTTGAATAGTGGGGCGTGTGTTCTTGGAGTACAGGAAGCAACGATCACACGGTTTAAGTCGTGCTCCTTTATGGCATCCCTGATAGCAGCAAGCCCATCATCAGCACACGTATAGAGGTTTCGCTCTGCATGCACCACGTTTGGCAGTGTCTTTACGTACCGAACCACATCTGGCACATCCACAAAGCCTCCGATGTTGACGCCACAGTGACAGACAAAAACTCCGATGCGCGGTTCTGTTTGTTCCATCTATCCCACCTCCACCATCACTTCGGATGCCCTTGCAGCAGCACCGCTTGCCTGTGCGACCGCTTCTGGTATGTCCATGGGCTCGTGGCAGTAGCCAGCAAGGAATATCCCTGGAATCTTCGTATCCAGAGGAGCCAGAAGCTTGTCTACGGACTCCAGAAATCCGAACTGGTCCACACTTATGCCGATCTTTTCAGCCAGTACCCTCGTCTCTGGTCTCGGGATCAGGGATGTTGCCAGTACCACGATATCCACTTCCTTCTTCTCGATGTGCCCATCGAGATCGTAAACAACGATCGGGTTCTGGTTCTCAGGGTTTTCCTGTACCGTTGCATCCGAGTTTATGTAAACTACGCCGTAGTCCGATTTGGCACGCTCCATATACTCATTGAAGCCCTTTCCAAAGGTGCGGAGGGCTTTATAGAATATGAAACTCTCGATATCGTCATGGTGCTCTCTTGCAAGGATCGCCTCTTTCGTGGAGTGCATGCAGCAGACGCTACAACAATAGGGGCGTCCCATCTGGACATTTCTGGAACCCACACACTGGATGAAGGCGATCTTCTTGGGTCTCTTCCCATCCGACCTCCGTTCCATGTGACCCTGCGTCGGACCTGCAGCACAGATCAGCCGCTCATATTCCATTGCAGTATAGACATTGGGATACCTGCCATACCCGTACTCACTCGCAGGAGTCGGGTCCCAGACATCATAGCCTGTCGCAACGATTACTGCGCCCACGTTGATCTCGACTATCTCGTCCTTCTGGTCGTAGAGAATCGCCTCACGCTGGCAGACCTTGGCACATGTACCGCATTTGCCTTTCGTCAGGTACAGACAGTTCTCAGCATCGATTGTTGCTATCCTTGGTACTGCCTGCAAAAATGGTAGGTATATAGCCCTCCTGAAACCAAGACCCATCTCAAACTTGTTTGGTATCTTCTTAACCGGGCACTTCTCCATGCATTCCCCGCAGCCTGTACATTTCGCGGCGTCTACATACCTCGCTTTCTTGAGGACTGTTACTGTGAAATCTCCAGCGCTGCCGGTCACATCCTGTACCTCAGAGTAGGTCATGACATTGATGTTGGAATGCCCGAAGCAGTCCGCCATCTTCGGGGCAAGGATGCATATCGAACAGTCGTTTGTCGGGAAGGTCTTGTCAAGTTGCGACATTCTCCCACCTATGCTCGGCTCTTTCTCAACAACATATACCTCGGTGCCTCTGTCTGCCAGGTCAAGGGATGCCTGGATGCCTGCAACGCCGCCACCAATTACCAGTGCTTTATTTACCATGACTTTCACGCTCCTGCTTTTATCGAATTTGCGACCAGAATGGTAAAGTCCTCGATCGGTATGTCTGCCTTCTCCCTCTCAATCGGCATCTCCTCAGAGATCGCACACCTCAGATGAATCTGGCACTTCGGACAGGCTGTTATCAATTTTTTGCTTCCGGTTCCCACAGCCTCCACCATGCGCGCAAGCTGCATCTCCTTTGCAATGCTATCGCAGGTAAGCCATGCGCTTACTCCGCAGCAGGCTGATTTTTCCCTGGTTCTCTCCATCTCGATCAAGTCCATGCCCTCTATCGCTCCG
This sequence comes from uncultured ANME-2 cluster archaeon, assembly GCA_965195165.1. Lineage (GTDB taxonomy): Archaea > Halobacteriota > Methanosarcinia > Methanosarcinales > Methanogasteraceae > Methanogaster_A. The sequence goes on from CBDAFH010000180.1 coordinate 18,344, forward strand.
ATAACATTCCTGGGAGCATCGTATATGCCGAGATGTCTTCCAAGTCTGCATGGGTCATGGTAGGTGACCTTCTCCTCGACGCCATCGAAAGTGATCTTTCCCTCAGCCACGAGGTCATCGACAAACTCAGAGATATGCAGGAGCTCGTAATCCAGATCGCCTGCTATATCCTGGTAATCGATCTCAAATGTTCTCAGGCACTCGGCACAGGTGAAAACAACCTTCGCAGCCCCGCTCTTCTTGATCAAATCCAGGTTTATCCTCATCAGTTTCTCAAAGTTCACTTCATCGCCAGTCCAGTTCAGATCGTGTCCGCAGCAGACCTCCTGATTGCTCACCACAGGCGTGATACCTGCGCGATTGAATATCGCAACAGCACTCTGAGCGATACCGATCAGGTTCAGATCCTCTCGATCCCCAAATATGGTACTCATCTGGGGCAGACAGCCTGTGAAGTAGAAGACCTCGCCTTTATCAGCAATCTTCAAGTCCGGAGTGACCCAGCCCAGTCTATTCTGCTCTATCCCCGGAGTCGCCATCATCCTCATCATGGTCTGCATCAGATCGTGCTGAGAACAGACAGAAACGACTCCCATGGAGGCAGCCTCTGCCCTGAGTCCCCTTATAAACTCGGAGTAGAGAACATTGTATGGGCACATCTCGCTACAGGTCTCACAGGTCATGCATCTCCAGATGTCCGGCTCCAGTGCAACATTCTCAATGCCAGACATCGCCTTCACCACGATCAATCTGGGAGCAAACTCAGGGTCGGAATTGGCAATCGGGCAGACGGTTGTACACTTACCGCATTCAATACAGTAATAGGCTCCGGCATCCCGCATAAGATCATCTACTGTCGTCATGATACACCTCCCAGAGGGCTGTGCCCAAGCTCTTTTATCTCCTCAACGAAATCGGTCATCACGCTTGCAAATCTGGCACCCTCTGACGCTGAAATCCATTCCAGACGGAGTCTTCGCGGGTCGATCCCCATCGTCCCAAGAAGTTCTGTCGTCATCTCAACCCGCTTTTTTGCCTGTTCGTTTCCCGCGATGTAATGGCAGTCACCGAGATGACAACCTGTTATGATGACACCATCAGCGCCAAGCTCGAGAGCATGGAGAATATATGAGGGTTCGATTCTTCCCGAACACATGACCCTGATGATCCTGATATTTGGAGGATACTTCATCCTCGATATGCCGGCAAGGTCTGCTCCGGCAGACGAACACCACTTACAGCAGAAAGCAACGATCTTTGGCTCCATCATGCCACCTCCATCGCTGCCTCGATCATTGAATTGATCTGCTCATCCTTGAAGTGTCTTATACTCATAGCCCCATTGCAGCATGCACCGACACAGGCACCGCACCCCTTGCATAGTACCTCGTTTACCTTAGCAATCAGTCTGCCATTCAGAAGCTCAAGTTCGATCGCGCCGAACTGGCAGACGAGCTTACATTCCCCGCATCCCCTGCATACGCTCTCGTCGCTGTAAGCCGAGATCGGGTCAAGGCTCATCCTGGTGTGGGATATGAGGACAGACACGCCAGAAGCAGCACCCTTGGCATGAACCACCGTATCTGCTATGTCTCTCGGACCCTGGGCGCAGCCTGCCAGGTATACTCCATCAGTGAGGGTATCAACAGGTCTTAACTTGGGATGTGCCTCCATGAAGAACCCATCTGTCCCCTCAGAGATCTTCAGTACGTCTCTTAACTTATCTGAACCCTCTGCCGGCAGAAGCGCGCACGCCAGTATCGCCATGTCAACCTCTACTTCGTACACATCCCCGGTCAGGGTATCCTCTGTCCTCAAAAGCAGGTTATCATCAGGAAGTCCAACGATCTCGGACACTCTTCCTCTTATGAATTTGACGCCTTTCTCCTGGGATATCTTATAGAACTCCTCGTAGCCCTTACCAGCAGACCGAACATCTGTGTAGAATATGTACACCTCGCTCTCCGGATGCTCGTCTCTGAGCAGCCTTGCATTCTTAACAGTATACATACAGCACACCTTCGAGCAGTACTCGTGGGTATTCACGTCACGAGACCCGACACACTGGATGAACGCGAACCTCTTTGGCGTGGCGCCATCAGATGGTCTCTTGAGCACGCCCAGTGTCGGTCCTGATGCATTCGTGAGCCTCTCAAACTGGAGACCTGTCAGGACATTCTTGTACCTGCCATAGCCGTACTCCTCGATTGGAGTTGGGTCGTACTCAGCATAACCGGTGGCAACGATTATAGCGCCGACCTTTTCTGTTATGATCTCATCCTGCTGATCATAATCGATAGCATCCGTGGGGCAGACCTTCTTGCATACGCCGCACGTGCCCTTGGTGAACATCAGGCAGTTCTCTCTGTCCAGAACCGGAATTCTCGGAACCGCCTGGGGAAAGAGGGTGTAGATGGCTTTCCTCGTTCCAAGCTTCCCGTCATACACGCTCAGAACCTTTGTGGGGCACTTCTCCTGACATAGACCGCATCCGTTGCAGAGGTCTTCTATGACCGACTTTGCCTTTTTCCTTATCGCAACCTCGAAGTTGCCGACATAGCCAGAGACTTCTTCGATCTCTGAAAAGGAGTAAATAGTTATGTTTTTATGCTCATGCAGCGCCATCTTAGGCGCAAGGATGCACATCGGGCAGTCCAGTGTCGGGAAGGTCTTTGTAAGCTGAGACATGTGACCTCCGATGCTCTGCTCCTTCTCAACCAGAATAACCTCGTAGCCCTGTTCTGCAAGGTCAAGACTTGCCTCCATGCCAGCAACCCCGCCTCCGATAATAAGAGCACGCTGGGTTACAGGGATCTCGATTCTCTCAAGGGGCTCGTTTCGCTTGACCTTTGCAACCGCCATCCGCACCAGATCATACGCCTTCTCGGTTGCCATATCCTTATCCGTGTGGACCCATGAGTCCTGCTCCCTGATGTTTGCCATCTCAAAGAGGAATGGATTTCCGCCCATCTCTTCCATCACATCCCGATACGTCTTCTCATGCATGGTCGGGGAGCAGGCTGCAACCACCACGCGATCCAGATTCTTCTCTTTTATATCGCTTCTGATGAGCTCCTTGCCCGGATCAGAGCACATATACTTGTAATTCCTTGCCACAATCACGCCATCCAGGGTAGTGGCATACTCGGTCACCTTCTCGACATCGATCACACCTGCGATGTTTGTTCCGCAATGGCAGACGTAGACTCCAATATTCATTTCAATCCCTCCACCTTCTCAAGTACCGGGTCAGTTGGTATGTTCTGCTTGTGCATGCCCAGTTCCCTGGGATCGTGCCCCATCGCAAGACCCAGGAGCTGGGTATAGTAGAGCACAGGGAGATTGAACTTCACTCCAAAGATGTGCTCGATCTCAACCTGCCCACGATCAAACTGCAGGTGACAGGATGCACAGGGATTTACAGTACAGTCCACCCCGGCATTAAGCATGTTTGTTATCTTCTCCCTTGTGATATCGAGAGAAACCTCGATGTCCCTTGTCCTGACTCCGCCTCCAAAGCCGCAGCACATCATCTTATCCTTGTAATCCACGCTTTCAGCACCGGTGACCTCCACAAGAGCGTCCACAATCCCTGGTCTCTCGGCTTTCCCGTGACCACGCACAGCGCTTGGTTTTAAGAAATGGCATCCATAATGAACTCCAACCCTGAGCCCATCAAGGGGCACCGTTATGGCTTCTTTTATCCTCTCAATGCCAATATCGTCAGTGAATATCTCAATCTGGTGCTTCACGTTGATCGTGCCCTTGTACTCCATCTCGGGCGCGAGTATCTCATTTACCTTATCTTTTAGTAGCGGGTCTCCTTTCAGCAGCTGATCAGCCTCCTGAAGAGATCCATAGCAACCATTGCACATGGTCATGATATCGCACCCGAGCTCTTCTGCAATACAGATGTTTCTCGCTGCCAGAGCAAGCCAGGTCTTTAAGTCAAATGACCCGAATACTCCCGGAGCCGGACAGCAGCCAGCACCTGGCATATCAACCGACTCGACGCCCAGTTCTCTTAGCATCTTAACAGTTGACAACTCAATCCCGGGATACCTGTTCGGGATAACACATCCCAGGAAACAGGCATAAGTCTTTTCTTCCATAATTCAGACCTCGTTTAATTCCATCGTTTCCCAGTCAAAACCGACCAGTTCATCAAAATGTGTCTTTCTGAGGATATCCTGTAACTTTGCAAGGGCTTCCGGATGGGAATGGGTCGTCGGCGGGAGCCTGCTCAGACCGAGTTCCTCTCTAACGTTCTGTATCTCCTCGTTTATCGCAACAGCGTGTCCTGTCTTAAAGACCTGTCCTGCCGCCATCTTGTGGGACTTTGACATGTACCCCTCTTTTGCTGCGATGTTTCTGAGGATTCGTATGATCTCGGTCGTCTTAACACCCCTTGGACATCGCTCCTGACACGTGTAACAGGTGGTACAGTACCAGAGTTCATCGCTTGAGAGTACCTTCTCCCGAAAACCAAGCACCACTTCCCGATATATCTGCCGCGTCCGAAAAGCTGTCCTCCTCCCGGATGGACAGCTGCCGCTACACCGACCGCACTGCATACAAGCCAGGATGGTTTTTGGCACATCTTCGCCAAAAACCTCGCTTCCAGTCTCGATCA
>CBDAFH010000181.1:0-9268 GCA_965195165.1 uncultured ANME-2 cluster archaeon
TATTTTATCATCATAATCTGTGGTATCGAGTTTAACAGCCCGATGCCCTTCACATATCGATTTAACGCACCCTGCCTCGACATGATCCAATTTCAAATCGCCTGCATGTTCACTCACATATTTCCCACTTCTCAAATGGTGCTCATCTCTGATCAGATCCTCTTTTGTAAAGGGCTTCTTTTTCTGTGTGCTAATTGCTTTTGCCTTATCCTCGTCTTCGGTATGCGAAATTAACATGCCCACATCATGCAAATATACAGAAGCCAGCAGATAAAAAATCTCATGTATGGTTAGCTCGCTATCAAGGTCAATTCCATCAACTAATTTATTGAGCACAGAGATTACGGCACTATAATGATCCATTCCGTGGAGTGTATAGTGCTTATGGTGAACCGTATCCTTCTTCCACACCGTCTCTGAATGCTTTTTGATAATATCAAGTCGTGATTCGTATTTATGTGGTGTGTCCGTCAGAGCCGCTTCAAGATCCATTTACTCAACTCACCCCCCATGCAATCAGCTAATAGCGAAACTGTGCGCCAACCAAAACAGGCATCGCATTGTTTCATACGTTATGATAGCTCTCAGAATTATTAACCATTTTGCAACCACCAGAATACGCACCTCAACTCAGTACTCCGCGTTGATCCGCGCATACTTTGCTATTGGGTCGCAACTTCTTCGCACCGATCTATTCTCAACACAACAACGGTAACCACAACCTTTAAAGTCCCCCGTCCAATATGTGATAACCATCTCAAAAATGGATGATAAAGATACCATGCCCATCGAACCACTCAAACGGCTGGCGCTGCTCGGCGCTCTCGAATCGAACATCGCCATATCGTCTGCCGAATTTGCACACCATCTCGATACAAGCCCGCAGACCGCATCCCGCAAACTACAACTTCTGGAACAGGAGAACATGATCGCAAGAAGGATGCTTCCGAACGGGCAGGAGATTATGATCACTGAAACAGGCATGATCGCTCTTCAGAAGGAGTATCAGGATTACCAGCAGATATTCGGAAGCGTTGATGAGATCAGGCTGGCTGGAGTGGTGTGCACCGGACTTGGCGAGGGAAGGTACTACACCATGCTCGATGGTTACCTGCAGCAGTTTGAGCAGAAACTCGGATTTACGCCATATCCGGGCACACTTAATATCGAACTGAATCCCTACAGCGTAAATACGAGAAAACAGCTGGATGCCATGAAAGACATTCGCATAGAAGGGTTTGAGGATGGAGTTCGGACATTTGGGTCTGCAAAATGTTTTAACGTGAAAATCGATGGCACGTATGGCGCAATCGTCATCCCGAACCGAAAGAACTATCCCGATAACATAATCGAGGTTATGGCGGCTGTGAATCTCAGGGAGCATCTGCGGGTCGATGATGAGAGTAAGGTGGAGGTAGTATTATGCAGAACATAAAAGACGCAATCGATGCGATTAGAAACGACAGGATGATACTGTTATATGACGCCGCAGATCGCGAAGGCGAGACTGATTTTATGATACCGGCAAGATCGATCCGCCCGCAGGACATTTCCGAGATGCGCATCCACGGCGGCGGACTGTTGTGCGCTGTGATACCGGATGCGGCTGCCGAGCGTCTCGGGCTTCCGTTCGCGGCTGATATTCTCAGGCGTCTGCCAGATCTGGCACATCTCGCCGAAGGAGACCTGCATTACGACACTCGTTCCTCGTTTTCACTCTGGGTAAATCACAGGGACACATTCACAGGCATCCCGGACCGGGATCGTGCGCTCACCATCCGCAAACTGGATGAGATCGTCGAGTCCACACTTGCCGGAGATGTGGTTGATTTTTCGAGCGAGTTTCGATCCCCTGGTCACGTTGCAGTGCTGCGCGGTGCAAAAGATCTATTAAAAGAGCGTAAAGGGCAGACCGAACTCTCGATAGCTCTTGCAGAACTTGCAGGCATAAACCCGGTGCTCTGCATCTGCGAGATGCTCGATTCGGAGACCGGATATGCACTGACAAAAGAGGATGCGAAAAAATACGCAATAAAAAATGATCTGGTCTTTGTAGAGGGAGAAGAGATTGTATCCGGGTATGAAAAAGGTTGAGCGCATCAAGCACTCAACACTTTCAACCGTTCGATGTTCTTCATCGCTTCCTCTACCTCTAACTTCTTTTTATCCTCCAATTTCACTATAATTTCACTGATAGGAACCTTGAGCGAATATACCTTGTAAGGGCGTCCTTTTCCTGGCTTCTTCTCGTCAGTTTCGGCGACCCAGCTGTGTGCGCGCAGTTCTCGCATCGCAATACTGACTTCGGGCTGCCTTAAGTCCGAGCCAACCTCGAGATCTTTTGACGTCGCTGTATCAACGCCTTTCAGATATGCAAGCACTTTGGCAGTATTCCGTTTCAGTCCTTGTTTGGTCAATATGTCGACGAATTCCTCATCGTCGTCGTCCAGTACTTTAACTGACAAATCTTTCATGAGTTATCACCACCCCCGAATATGTATTTGTTACATATAAATCTTGTGGTTAAAAACAACATATATACTTGTCATTTCTTTGCCCCTTCAAGTTCCCCGCGCAGCGCAATCGATGCCGTACTCAGGAACTCGGACTGCTTAGCCTCCTCGAGATTCCCGATTCTGGACCGAACCGCATTCTCGTAATGCTGGATCACGGTGTCGTTATCGATCGATCCGATCGAGGACAGTTCCAGCGCAAGCAAGTCCAGCGTCGATAGGTATATTCTTGGTCCGAGTGGGACTCCGAGTTTCCGCATCGCTCTTGTGGTGCTCACGAGTGGATGGAATAACGATTTGAGGCGGGATGCAAACTTTTTGTAGTAGTACTCCGTATGCTGGGATGCGATCCTGAGTTCCGTCTCTTTGTCAGGATAATTAACAACGATCCTTGCATTGAACCGGTCCAGGATATGCTGCGGAACCTCGGTGATGCCTGAGATGTCGTAGGGGTTCATGGTTGCGATCACGTTCGCGCGAAGCGGTTTGGTGATCGGGGTCTTCGGAAACGAAACCTGCCACTCCGCCATGATCTCTGTGAATATGATCAGCGTGTACTCGCTGAAACGGTTCAGTTCATCGGCATACACGATTCCCGGCATATCACTGCCATGCGCACTAAAGAGAGGTCCTGCAAGGATATCTATCTCGCCTTCCCGGTACTTCCCGATATCAAGGTCGCCAATGAGATCGCTTGGAAGAGCATCCTGGCTGCCGGTCACACGCACGTACGGGATGTCTCCAACCTCCTTTTTCAGGGAAGAGACCATCTGGTTCACGGCAAGCGTTTTCGCTGTGCCCGGAGGTCCCTCGATCAAGAGATGGAAGCGAAGTCCGAGTCGAATTGCTTCTGCGAAGAGGCGGAGGTAGCGTTTCATCTCCTCCTGCCCGAATACTACGAGTTCGACCATGTATGGCAATACGGGATACGGCATCAAAAGGATTTGCATATCCGGTTGGATGCATAGAGCACCAGATACGGCAAAAGAGCATAAAAATACGGGAACCCACCAAATCCCTTAAGACGCCTCACGTCTACACTTTTTTATGACAATAATATTTTCACACGGAGGACTATAATTGGACGATATTGGAATTATTGCAGTTGGCGGATATAATGAGATGGGCAGGAATATGACGGCGGTGCATGTCGGCGACGACATCATCATCTTTGATATGGGGCTCCGTCTCGATCAGGTACAGATTCATGAGGATATTGAGATCGAACGGATGCATTCGCTCGATCTGATCAAGATAGGCGCGATACCGGACGATACCGTGATGAAGGGGGTGAACGGCACGGTTCGCGCAATCGTCTGTACACACGGACACCTCGACCACATCGGCGCAATCCCGAAACTGGCACACCGGTACAAGGCGCCGATCATCGCAACCCCTTACACGATCGGCCTTATCAAACAGTTGATCAAGTCGGAACGAAAGTTCCCGGCAGAGAACGAACTAGTCGAGATGAACGCTGGCGAGACAAAGGAGATCTCAAAAAACCTCTCGATAGAATTCATAAGGGTCCAGCACAGCACCCTCGACTGCGTCTTCATTGCGGTGCACACCCCGCGGGGCATTCTTCTGTATGCGAATGACTTCAAGATGGATCGGACACCGACGCTTGGGGAGCCGCCAGACATAAAGCGGCTCAAGCAGATCGGCAAGGAAGGTGTCTTTTTGATGATCACAGAGAGTACCAATGCCGCAATCGTTGGAAAGACGCCGTCAGAACGGATCGCAAAGGATATGCTCAACGATGTGCTCATCGGCACCGAGGAGACTGAATCAGGGGTTATCGTGACCACCTTCGCGTCCCACATCGCAAGGATCGCGGCTACCCTGGAAATCGCAAAGAAGATGGATCGTATTCCCGTACTTATGGGACGCTCGATGGATAAATATGTGAAATTGGCAGCGAAAATGGGGTATGTCCAGCTTCCGGAAAATCTGAAGATGTACGGCGTGCGGAAGAATATAGATAAAGCGTTCGCAAGAATCGCATCCGAAGGAAAGGAGAAGTATCTTCCGATAGTGACAGGACATCAAGGAGAGCCTGGCGCCGTTCTTGAGCGGATATCGCTGGATAATACGGGCTACCGGATTGAGAGCGGGGACAAGGTAATATTTTCTGCAAATGTGATTCCAACGCCAAGCACACGTGCAAACAGGCATGGCCTCGAGACGAAACTTAAGATGCGCGGAGCACGCATCTACGATGGCGTCCATGTCTCAGGACATGCATGTAAGGAGGATCACTGGGAGTTGCTGCGCATGATAAATCCGGAACATGTGATCCCTGCGCACGGGAACCTCGTGATGCACAGTGCCTACATCGAGATGGCTGAGAGTACAGGATACGTGCTCGGTGATACCATCCATCTTCTCAGAAACGGAGAAGAATTGGTTCTTGGATGATTAGTATGAATGAATTCGAGAAAGAGCTTGCAAAGCGCGGCGATCTCGTCTATGAGTACCTTACATCCGCCCGGTACCAGGAGCGTTTCGTCCCTGAAGTGATCCACGACTCGGTGTACCTGTATCTGGGCGGAAGGCGCGGGAAGTCGCTTCGGCCTGCCGTACTACTCTTCTCGTGCGGCGCTGCCGGCGGCGATGAAGAGATCGCGATTCCTGCAGCGGCTGCTACCGAAGTATTCCACACATGGACGCTCGTGCACGATGACGTCATCGACCGGGATTGTATGCGGCGCGGCGGATACACGGTGCACGAGGAGTTTCGCAGGAGAGGGGTCGATCTCGGCTATGGTGCCGACAATGCCATGCGCTACGGCACATCGATTGCGATACTTGCAGGGGACGTCCAGCAGGGATGGTCGGTCTCACTCCTATCCGAACTTGCAGAGCGCGGCGTCGACCCGGGTGTTGTGCTGCACCTGATTCGGATGATGGAGACCGAGGTCGTGCTGACACTGCTCCTGGGACAGGTCTTTGATGTCCAGTACTCAAAAGCTCCGATCGAGTCGTTAAGCGAGGATAAGATCCTCGGGATGCTGTGGAGAAAAACAGGCGCATTGTATGAGTTTGCAGGAGCTGCCGGCGCAATGATCGGACTATCCACAACGAACCGCGAAAACGAACTGGTCCGGGCAATATCACAGTTCACAGGCAGGTGCGGCACCGCATTCCAGTTGCAGGACGACATCCTCGGTGTTGTAGGGGATACGAAGAAGCTCGGGAAGACGGTTGGTTCTGACATCAGGGAAGGGAAACGGACGCTTATTGTGTACCATGCCATTACTCATGCGGATGAGGCGCAGAAGAGGCGCATGTCCATGATACTCGGCAATGAGAATGCATCGGACGAGGAGATCGGCGAGGTTGTGGATATTCTATCCGAACTCGGGAGCATCGAGTACACAAGGGCGCTTGCCGGCAGTTACGTTAAGGAAGCGAAAGAGCAGATAGAAACGATACCCGGATCAAGGTACAAGGACCTCTTGCTTGCATGGGCAGAATACATGGTTAGTCGCGAGTCCTGAGAGATTGTCACAAAGTAACCAAGGTTCGATTGAACATCCTTGAACGCGGCCGCAATACCAAATAGCATTAATGCAATTCGTTTCATTCGTGTTTAAGACTTGCACCCACGTTTATCATAGACACTACCGGAACACACTGGCCAGAACCGGGGCACCGGGCAAAGTGACAGTCCCACGAACGGAAGGAAAGACTATAATATGTAAAAATACACATCAGAAACATCGCATACCCAAAGGATGGAAATAACGTGAATGCAAAGAAATACGTTTACTTCTTCGGCGACGGAAGAGCCGAAGGCAGCGCTCGAATGAAAGATATCCTCGGATCGAAGGGGGCGAATCTCGCTGAGATGACGAACATTGGCACCCCGGTGCCTCCGGGATTCACAATCTCCACCGAGGCATGCACGCACTACTATGCAAACGATGGTGGATACCCTGACGGTCTTGAGGCTGAGATCGATGAAAATCTCGCTCGTCTCGAGGAGTCCACTAAAAAACGGTTCGGCGATGCAGAAAACCCGCTCCTCCTGTCAGTGCGCTCAGGTGCTGCGATCTCGATGCCTGGAATGATGGATACCGTGCTTAATATCGGTCTTACCGATGAGAGTGTGGTAGGCATTTCCAGAAGGGCAGGAAATGAGCGGTTTGCGTACGATTCATACCGCAGGTTCGTGCAGATGTTCGGAAACGTGGTTTTAGGTATGAAGCACAGCGATTTCGAGCAGATTCTCGAGGAGAAGAAGCAGTCCCGCGGCGTTACGATGGACACGGAACTCGATTCGAATGATATGATGGAGCTCGTATCGAGATACAAGGAACTGATAGAGAAAGAGACAGGAGAAGCGTTTCCGGATGATCCGAAAGAGCAGTTGAAGATGACGATCGATGCCGTGTTCGGGTCATGGAATACGGATCGAGCAGAAACATATAGAAATTTAAATAATATTCCGCATGATCTTGGTACAGGTGTCAACGTCCAGGCGATGGTATTCGGGAACATGGGTGCTGATTCCGGAACCGGAGTCTGCTTCACAAGGGACCCTGCAACAGGGGAGAATATGTTTTACGGCGAGTACCTGATGAACGCACAGGGGGAGGACGTGGTTGCAGGACTCCGGACTCCGGAGACCCTTGATCATCTAAAGGATGAGATGCCGGAGATCTATGGGGAACTGGCTGCCATACGCGAGAAACTGGAGAGGCATTACCGCGATGTGCAGGATATGGAGTTTACCATCGAATCGGGCACGCTTTACATGCTACAGACGAGAACCGGGAAGCGGACTGCGCAGGCTGCCGTGAAGACCGCAGTCGACATGGTGGATGAGGGATTGATCGATAAGGAGACCGCGATACTCCGCGTCGATCCGGACCAGCTCGACCAGCTCCTGCACCCGATGATCGATCCGAAAGCAACTGTTGATGTGCTCGCAAAGGGGCTAGCAGCATCGCCGGGTGCGGCAGTCGGAAAAGTGGTCTTCTCATCCCACCGGGCACTGGAACTGGTTGAAGAGGGTGAAAAGGCGATTCTGGTGCGGCGTGAGACGTCGCCAGACGATGTCGGGGGGATGGCTGCCTCGCAGGGGATACTTACAGCACGCGGCGGGATGACGAGCCATGCCGCAATCGTTGGGCGTGGCATGGGCAAGTGCTGTGTCGTCGGATGCAACGAGATCGATGTCGATGGGAACGCGAACCGGTTCACGGTTGGCGATGTCGTGGTCAACGAGGGAGACTATATCACGCTTGACGGAACGAAAGGAGAAGTCATTCTCGGCATAACCGATCTCGTCGAGCCAGAGATGACCGGCGACTTTGAGACGCTGATGGGCTGGGCTTCCCGCGCAAAGAGACTTGGGGTGCGCACGAATGCGGATACCCCGCACGATAGCGAGGTTGCAAGGAACTTTGGCGCGGAAGGAATTGGCCTGTGCCGGACAGAGCACATGTTCTTTGGCGAAGAGCGGCTGCCGATCGTGCAGCAGATGATCCTTGCATGTGATGAGGCGTCGAGAAGGAATGCGCTTGATAAACTGATGCCGATGCAGAAAGAGGATTTCAAAGGCATATTTGAGGTCATGAAGGATCTTCCGGTAACCATTCGGCTGCTGGATCCACCTCTGCATGAGTTTCTCCCAAAGACTGATGAAGATGTAAGAGAATCCGCGTCGCGCATGAATATAAATGTGGATGAGCTAAAGAGCATCATCCAGAACCTGCACGAGGTCAACCCGATGCTCGGGCACCGCGGGTGCAGACTTGGCATCACGTATCCTGAGATATACGAGATGCAGGTGCAGGCGATCTTCGAAGCGGCATGTGAACTGGCAGTGGAGCGGGATGGGCATCGGGTCATCCCTGAGATCATGATCCCGCTTGTCGGGCACATAAACGAACTTCGATTCACAAAAGAGCGGCTCGTAGAGACTGCGGGCGCAGTGATGGAGCGGTACGGCACAGAGATCGAGTACTTGGTCGGAACGATGATCGAAGTCCCGAGAGCCGCGGTCACCGCGGATGAGATCGCAACGGAGGCGGAGTTCTTCAGTTTCGGGACGAACGACCTGACACAGATGACATTTGGGTTTTCGAGGGACGATGTCGGAAAGTTCCTTCCGTTTTACGTGAAGGAGGGTATTCTTGCGTCCGACCCGTTCGTGACGATCGACCAGACCGGCGTCGGTAAACTTGTCGAGATGGGTACCCAAAAAGGGCGCAGCACAAAGCCAGACTTAAAGATCGGGATATGCGGGGAGCACGGCGGCAATCCAGCGTCGATTGAGTTCTGCCATCGCACAGGACTTGATTATGTCAGTTGCTCGCCATTTCGGATACCGATAGCGATACTTGCGGCAGCACAAGCAGTGGTGAAGGAGAGGGATGCCTGAAGTCAAAAAGGTCCTGCTGCTCTTAAAAAACATGGTCTATGAGAGTACAAGCCCGCTTGAGACCCTGAGGTTTGCAAAATACTACCGGAAGAAAGGGCTTAGCGTCATAGTGATCCTCTGGGGACCGATGGGGGTTGTGCTCGCAAAGGCAGGAAAGCACCGCGGCGCACCTGTGTATGATGCAAAGATCGTGGAGTGCATCGAGCTCGGGGTGGAGTTTAAGTGCTGTCAGCTTGCTGCTGACATCATTGGTCTGGAGGCGTCCGAACTGATACCCGGAATCGAGATGATCGAGTCGCACGTCGTTGCGGAACTGTTCATTGAGTACCAGAGCGAGGGAGAACTGATTATTAGTTTGTGA
>CBDAFH010000182.1:0-3623 GCA_965195165.1 uncultured ANME-2 cluster archaeon
TGACGATCTCGATCGATCCGATCGACTACGTCGTAACCTGTGGCGATGATGTCCCGATGGTTGTTACGATCACGAATGTCGGGAACGCCACCTCTGAAAAGGTATACGTCAAAGGCGATCTACCTCCTGACGTGCGATTGAAAGGCAGCGAGTTGGAACCGGTATATGAATCGATCAAGCCAGATAAGAGCGAGGAGTATGAGGTTACACTGGTCGCAGACGAGGAAGGCAAGCACGTGGTTGAGATGAAAGTGATGTGGGCGGATGAGGAAGCAACCGCTGTTTTCGAGTTCTGGGCAGAGAAGTCGGGTTTGGAAAAGTATTATGTATATATTATTGCAGCAATTCCGATACTCTTAATACTGTTATGGATCATAAAACGACGCAGAGAATATTCTTATTAAAAGAGACAGGTGACCATGCTTAACATATTAGTTCTTGGACTGGGGCAATGCGGAAATCGGATACTTGATGCAATGAATCGTGAGGCGTTTGGACGCGGCGGCGCATTTGCGAAATATTACACACGCCAGAAGTTTCCGGCATCGGTCAAGACGATTGCGATCAACACCGCGATCAACGACTTAAAAGGACTTGTGGATACGCGTGCAAAGGACCGGCTGCATGTCCCACATCTGCACGGCGTCGGCGCGAATCGAACCCTCGGTAAGCGAGTGTTTGAGGATAATAAGGAGATCATCATGAGTGAGATCGATAAAAGAGGGACATTTGATCTCATATTCATCATAACGTCTGCCGCAGGCGGGAGCGGCTCATCATTTGCACCCCTCCTCATACGCGAACTGAAAGAGACCTACACCAACGCCCCGGTAATCTGCATCACAGTACTTCCATTCAGGGAAGAAGGGTCCATCTTCCTGCAAAACGCTGCTTTCTGCCTGAAGGACGTTATAGACGAGAAACCTTCTGGAGTGCTGCTCGTGGATAACCAATACCTGAAGAAGTACGCAGGCGACATCAAATCCGCTTACGACAAGATCAACAACACGACCGCGCGGCGTTTGCTCTTCCTTATAGAGGCGCTCAACAGCGAGATGCTGATGGTCACCGACCTTGGCGATCTCAAAACCGTGATGAACGGTGGAATCGGCATCGGAACCATGGGATATTACGAGGCGTCCAAGGACAGTACAATCAAATCAGCGATTCTCGGAAGTTTCAAGCCGAGCGGACTTCTATTCCCTACAAACGTCTACAAGGAAGGTGCGCGTGCGATGCTGATCATCAAAGGCGACAAGAAATATCTTAATCTCGATCTGATAACCAAGACTATAGAAGAACTATCCGCAGAGGTTGGACAGGTCTTCAAAGGGGTTCTCGTCCAGAGAGGCAGGCCAAGAGTTTTATCGCTATTTACGCTAAACTCAGTTCCGGAACTTGAAAAATTGTATGCCATTGCGGCAGAGGCAATTCGGTTCGAGAAGGAGAGGCAGGACCAGTCAAAAAGCCAACTCGACAGCGCGTTTTCTCATATCGAAGATCTTGAGCCGATATACTAATAATAGGGATGCATGATCATAAGACAGTACGAGGATAGGATCTCCACAGAATCGGTCACCGATACTCTTGCGAAGATGGGCTTTAAGGTCTTCCGTATCGAAGACGGACGGGATCTGTACTACAGTAGCGATGTACGCATGTACACCGAAAATGATATTAGGGTCCACGCCAAAAAGAAATTCTTTGATAAGATGGTGATCGAACTGAACAATGAGATGAGACTTATTTTCGTGCATGGCGATGATACTGAGGCAAAGGCGTTTCTGGACAATCTGGCAAGGACATAGTGCACCATGACGACACAGATGGGGAAACGGACAAAACTCGTAAACGACCCTTCCGACTTAGTACCATTGCTACGGACATTTGGATCAAGCGTACACAAAAGCGTCTTTGATGAGTTATCAGAGGGATGGATGACCGAGCAGGAACTTGCAGAGCGCATCGGCGTGGATGTCGAGCCGAGTCTCGAGATCCTGCGGAAGAGCGGGCTGATCGAGAGCCAGTGGAGGATGCCAGAGCCTGGGAAAACTCCGGACAAGGAGTATACGGTATCGTATTCGAAGTTACATGCAAATTTCCAGTGCTCGATCAAGGATATGAGCGACCTGATCATGATCACGTTCAAGAGCGATGGAGAGCTTGCCGATATGATCGAGTCGATCGAGGAGGAGGTTTCCAAAGGCAACCGCTCGATGGCAGGACTGTCCCGGGTCTTTGACCTGAGTTCGACATTCATAAGAAGCATTGCAAGACGGTCGGACAAGCTGGTAGTCAAGGGACAGCGTCTCGAACTGGTGAAGACCGGGGATCGATAGCCGGGGCATCGAAACGTTGTACATGTTCACTTTTTGCAGTAACTGATGGTATGGCCGACCATATCCGGACGTGGACCGAATTGTTGAGGTTCAAGTTATGTCCATCAACTATTGGATTGGGGCAGTGTTAGATATATCTGGTAGCGCAAAAAAGGAACAAAAAGGGGATTACTCCCCTGTCACCTCGTCGTAGAACCTTGTATCAAATAGATCCTCCTCGGTAAGCATTGTGTCGATATTTCCGAGATCGTAGTGAACCTTCGCAAATTCAAGGGTGCTGTTGATCTCGAGGTATGGATCGCTGATCCATTCACCATCCCATGTTTCGAAGGAATACTTGACCTTGTCGAGATCGTATCCGATCTTATTTGCGAATATCTCGGCGGACTCGTTCTGGTTCTTTATGAGATACTCGGTCGCCTTGATGTGAGTCCTGATGATCTGCTTGACCATCTCAGGGTGCTCTCTGATCAGTTTACCGCTTACGAGCAGGCAGCAGCACGCATGATCCTGCCACATCTCACCTGAACCGACAACGCTTCTGCCGTTACCCTCCATCTCGATCACTGCCGGACCCGGATGCGGCAGGAAGACGCCATCCACTGCCCCTGCTGTGATCGCAGCCATCGCGTCACCGGGTCCCATCTCCTTGATCACAACATCATCGGTGCTGACGTTGTTATCCATCAGGAATTTCCTGAACACGGTGTCCTGAATCGAGCCCGGCGGGAACGTTGCGATCGTAAGCCCGCGAAGGTCGGATGGCGAGGTGTAGTTGATCCCTGGTCTGAGCACGAGATCAGATCCTTGGGTCTGCACAGCAGCAACGATCTTCGCATCGAGCCCTTGCGCGATCGCAGTGATCGGCGGCGCAGCGCCAACGTACGCGATATCGAGGTGGCCGCCCATCATGGCAACCATCTCTGGCGGACCTGATGGAAACTCGCTGTCAGAAACTTTTGTGATCCCGAACTCTGCGAGATCCTCTTTCCACCAACCCTTCTCCATCGCAACCATCTCTGCGATCTGATGGGTGCTTGGCTGGTATCCGATACGGAGATGCGTCATCGTTGCTTCTTCTACTCCGTCTTCTTCCGGACTTTCGACGCATCCGGAAAACGCTGCAAGCAGCAGTATCGTCAGTATTAGAACAGTTTTCTTCATGTAGCCTCCTGTTTTAGGATAGGGTCATTTGAGCCAGTTCCATACTCGCCAGTCTGTTGTCAGTCCCGGGCTCAACGATGAAGACGTGGTTGTCGTTCGACCAGACATAGCCGTATCTTA
>CBDAFH010000183.1:0-3051 GCA_965195165.1 uncultured ANME-2 cluster archaeon
GAGTGTTAGACTGATGATTATAAGTAGCGCAAACCGGTTCATAGCGTTGATCTGTATCTGATGATATATATGCTGACCGATCAGACAATACTTATAAGATCACCGGTTCTGTAATATCGCATTAATGAATGAAATGGTGAAACCATGCCAGAAATAGGAAAGAAAGTAAGGCTTGAACGGATACTCGATAGGAAGAGTGGAAACATGCTGATCATCCCAATGGATCATGGAATATCAGAGGGTCCAATAAAAGGGCTCGTAAACATCGGGGAGACCATAAACAAGGTTGCAGAGGGCGGCGCAGACGCAGTCCTCATGCAGAAAGGGATGGTCAAGCACGGACATCGCGGATACGGACACGATATCGGACTTATCATTCACATGAGCGCATCCACCTCGCTTGGACCTGATCCGAACAACAAGGTGCCGGTATGCACCGTCGAAGAGGCGATCAAACTCGGCGCGGATGCCGTAAGCGTGCATATCAATGTCGGCTCTGATACCGAATCGGATCAACTCGAATATCTTGGTACGGTCTCGGATGATTGTGATTACTGGGGCGTGCCGCTCGTTGCTATGATGTACCCGCGAGGTGCCGCAATCCCCAACCAGCACGACCCGGTCGCGGTCGCACTTGCGGCTCGCGTCGGCGCTGAACTTGGCGCGGACATCATCAAGACCAACTACACAGGCGATCCGGACTCATTCAAGACCGTGGTCGCAGGCTGCCCCATTCCAGTGGTGATCGCAGGCGGACCAAAGACGAATACCGATAAGGAGTTCCTGCAGATGATCAAGGGCGCGATGGAAGCAGGTGCAAAGGGTGCTGCTATCGGTAGGAATGCGTTTCAGGCGAAAGATCCGACACTGATGACGCGGGCGGCTGCAGCGATCGTGCACGATGGCGTAGATGTCAATAAAGCGCTGGAGGTTCTTGTTTAGGCATGTACAGGCGTAGCAGTGCCTATACCTGCCACGCCGGCGTTTCCGGAGGCACTATGATGGTGCAGTCCACCCACTTGACATCGGGTATGTGATCGATGAAGACCGTATCGACAGGCAATCGTTCACATAGGCGCTTCATTGCAGGAATTTCGGTTGCATAATGCGTGGCATCGATGAGTGCCAGATTATGTGCCTTCCTGATCGCGTCGTGCCGGATCTCTCCGGACAGCAGGAGATCCGCGCCGCCTTCGATTGCGGTATTCACAAACTCACCGGTTAGACCGCTGCCGCCGATAACCATCACAGTCTCGATGTTGCGCTCACCGATCCATCTGACCGGGACGTTTAACTGCCGCGCAGCAAACTCTGCAAATTCCGATGTTGTCGAGTATCTGGTTCTTCCGATGCGTCCCGGTTCCAGTTCCTCGACATCCTCCAGTTTGAGCACTTCCGCAAGCACATCGTTGACACCACCCTGTGCCCGGTCATAGTTCGTGTGCATCACATATATCGAGATCTCGCTCTCAAGAGCGATCTTTAACGAGTCTGAGAGGCTCTTTGAGATCCTGTGGATCGGATCGTATATCGGTGTGTGGTGCGTGACCAGGAGATCCGCACCCTCGCGTGCAGCCTCTTCGAGCACATAGTCGGTGGCATCCAGTGCAACAGCTACCTTGTTCACATTGTTCCCACGATCGAGCACCAGCCCAATGCGATCCCTGTCTGATTCGTAAGCAAGTTCAGGAGGCGCAATCTCCTCGAGAATTGAAATCATGTCTGATAGGCGCATACATTAGACCTAAACGGGGGGATGATTTAAACCTTGTGATTCGACAGGGATAGTGGCACGCCTTACCCGGGCGCGTTCGCAGGAAAAGCAATATATACCCAAACGCAAACCATATCATTACAATCGATAACAATCGAGAGGCGAATACTATGAAACGAACACCGATGTTGCTTGCAACACTTATTTTACTGATCGTGGCCATGCCAGTTTATGCTGAGGTGGAGTTTGGCACGATCGCACTGGATGCAGAGAATGTGGACTGTGCAAAGTGTCACCCCGGGTCGCCACATACGCTTCACGAGGAGAAGATGAAGCAGAATCTGGTGACCTGCGAGGACTGTCATGGTGAGGCGCTTGATATCGCAATTCCGCAGTGTGAGAAATGCCACTACGGCACGATTCACGATGTGCATATAGAGAAGGTGGAGACTGAGGACTGCACGTACTGTCATGGGGATATCAATACCCACCACAACAACGAGATCCTCGATACAACGGTCTGCGCACACTGCCACCGCGATCTCGTGGATGTGCATCAGGGATGTGAGGCATGTCACAAGACCGCTCCGGACATCGTAAAGCCGCTACAACATGCAGGAGTGACCATTCTCTGTCAGGACTGTCACACACAGGATGACCTTGTGCATATTCATGGCGAAGAGACGAACACATCGATCTGCTACATGTGCCACCGACCCGAAGGCAACAAGGAGGGACGTGACCTGGATGCGGATGTGATCCCACACCTGATCCACCTGCCCGGCCTTGCGACCTGCGAGGGATGTCACATGCCAGAAGGCGTGGTAATCCTTCCCCTGTGCAGCAACTGCCATGACCTGACCGGGCTGCATCTGATAACGGTTGTGCCGCCAACGCAAAGAGAACTTCACTGTTCGGTATGCCATCCTGAAACCAGTGTGCCAGCGGTAGCAGAACCTATCAAAACCGCTGCTACGGAAGAAGTAGTAGAGACCCCGGCGACAACAGCGACTGAGGGCGGGGAACCTGATACGGCAGAGACAGAGACAAAGAAGAGCATACCCGGATACACAGCTTCATTGCTGGTAGTCGCAGGCATGCTTGCTTATGCAGTCAGGCGAATGAGATAATATCAAATTCGCCATTTTTATTTTTTTACAACCTGATAGTCCCCGACGGGTTCTCAAGACTGAGCATAATGAGAAGATAATCCTTAAGATGCCTCGTTATCAGGAAATTGTGCCTGACATGCTCTTTTCCATCCTCCCCGAGTCTCCGGGCAAGTTCCGGATTCTTCAGGAGATTCGCGATCTTGAATGCCGCGCCATCGACCGAAT
>CBDAFH010000184.1:0-7136 GCA_965195165.1 uncultured ANME-2 cluster archaeon
CATAGAGCCGCTCTACATACGGGCAGAGACCGGGCAGCTGCCCGAACTCAAACGAGTGCTGGTCTCAGACGGCGAGAGGGTGGTGATGGAGGAAGACCTTGACAAGGCACTCGTTGCACTCTTCGGTAAAACCAGACCAGATACGGATACGGTGGAAGAGGGTGCGGAAGGAGGGGAGAAGTCAACTGAGGCGCTGATAACAGAAGCGCAGATGCATTATGATGCGATTCTCGATTCCATGGGCACGAACTGGACTGCATTTGGGGAGCACTTTGATAAGTTAGGCGAGGTTCTCGGAGAGCTGGATGCGGATTGAATCGAATTCCCAAGCAACCGTCCCGAATTCTTATCGCTGACATCGCGAAATCTAATTGCGGTGACCAAAACCCCGGAGACTTTTTGATATTTTCGAAACGTGGTTTAATCTTCTGTCCATAACCGGATTCTTTGGAAGTGAAAAAGTATGTCAGCGAGACTTGAACATTATGCTGCACCGCAAGTTTATCACCTATCGGGCATATAACTACCCTCCATGAATTGCTCGCTGCGGTTTCTTGGCGGATGCGGGGAGGTTGGCAGGTCAGCAGTCCTGATCGACGATGACATCCTGCTCGATTACGGGATGAAACCGGGCGAGTCGTCTGACCATCCGCCATCGTATCCCATAAACGGGATCCACCCGCGAACGATCATCATATCGCACGGGCATCTCGACCACTGCGGCGTGGTGCCGAATATCATGGACGTCCACCCGCAGGTCTATAGCACGCCGATCACCAAGCATCTCACCGCGTTTCTTGCAAAGGACACACTCTCGATTGCGAGGCGTTCCGGGCAGATGCCGATTTTCGATTCGCAGGACATCCAGGAGTTCGTGCGGTCTGCCCGCATCGTCGATTACAGGGATCGCTTCGAGTGCGGCGAATATACCGCGCAACTCTACGATGCAGGGCACATCCCTGGCTCGGCATCGGTCCTTCTCGAATCCGAAAACGGGATACGGATACTCTACACCGGCGATGTGAATCACATAGATACGCGTCTTTTGAACCGAGCATGCCCGCAGCCGAAAGCTGATGTCATGATCATTGAGAGCACGTACTTTGGCAAAGACCACACACCGAGAAAGGAACTGGAACAGGAGTTTGTGGACTCGATCCGCGATACCTTAAACCGCGGCGGCAATGCGATCGTCCCGTGTTTCGCGATCGGGCGGACGCAGGAGGTTCTGATGATCCTCCACAAACACGGGCTGCACCCTTATATTGATGGGATGGGCGTCGATGTCTTACGAAGATTCATCCAGTATCCCGAATATCTGCGCGATTCGAATGCACTTCAAGCGGCGTTTAGCAATGCAACCGTGGTGAAACCGGAGACGCGGGCGCGGATACTCAAAAACGCCCTCATAGTCACGACCGCAGGGATGTTAAATGGCGGACCCGCGCTCTTCTATCTCGGCAAGATCCACGATGACCCTGAGAGCAAGATCCTCCTCACCGGATATCAGGTCAAGGGCACCAATGGCTACCACGCACTTACGCACAAACGCCTGACCGACAGAAATCGGGTACTGCACCTCCGCATGGCTGTGGAGCAGTACGATTTCTCTGCTCATAGCGGCGACACTGAGCTTAAGAGATCGGTGCAAAAATTCTGCGATCACGGCGGCGAGTTTGTGTTTACGATGCACGGCGACCGCACAGAAGAGTTTGCAGCATGGGCCGGCGAGTACAAGGTCGATGCGACTGCGCCTGCAAACGGCGATGAATTCATGCTAGAATGAGGCACGGCAAAAACGACGAGAGGGGGATTTGAACCCCCGAGGTGCGAGGCACCACTGGATTGTTGCACAATAATTTAGCAATCCAGCGCCATACCGGGCTTGGCTATCTCGTCATACAGAAGTACTGGTTTGTGGGTGCTGGTATTAATCTTTTCCGAAGGGTGGGGCGGCACGGCACATCAGCCCCGATCCCGGGTGATGACCAAAACCCCGGAGACTTTTTGATATTTTCGAAATAGGGTTTTTTGGAAGACCACAGAAGCCACAGAGTGGCGCAGTGTGGGCGAAAGATGAAAATAACAGCTCTCTGTGATCCTCTGTACTTTCTGTGGTTTAATCTCCCTTACTATAACCGGATCATCTGGAAGAGTGGAAAAGTGTATACAACTTTCCTATTTGCCTTTTGACCTGATATCAGACTCGCCCGGCGGAAGGAACTTGGCGATCTGGTCAGGCGATGCAACGACCTTGATCGATCGCCCCAACGCATCTGAGAATATCCGGTAGATCTTCTTTGCGGTGTCGTTCTGGTTAAACCTTCCTGGCACAATCTCAACCACGTTCTCTGCCTGATTCGAAACAGCAGAGACCGGACCCCCGATCAGACGCAGGTCGCCGGTTATCCCGATCGCAATCCCGACCGAAACATCCTTTAAGTAGTTCCGCGTGCCCCGGATGATGAATGCGCCTTTGGAGACGAACTCGCCGTGTTCCGGTGTCTTTGAGACCTGATCCGGGTGCACCCAGTAGCAGTCGCCCGTGTACTGCCCGCTCTTCCAGATGCTCGAATACGAGACCGCAAACTGCGCCGCCTCTGCGATGGTCTGCTCGGAGACCTCTGCCCCCTTGTCAACCTTGATGATCGTTACCGGCGCGCCCGGTGTCTGGCTGTGCATGAAGATGTCCCGTTTCTCAAGATATTTCTTGACGATCTCCTCGTTGCTGGTTGCACCGCGCCCGCCAATCACGAGTAATCCGTCTGAGGACTTAAACCACCTGTACTGATCGTACCAGCGTGGTTTCGGGCGTTTGGGCGCTGGCATTTTTGCTTTCGGCTTTTTGACTCGCTTTTTCAGCAGTTCACGTGTGTTCTCGATCGCACGCACAGCACCGTCCAGTTTCGAACCGATCTTCTTCGACCGGTCATAGAAGACTTGCGCATTCTGGGGGACGTTCTTCCTGGTGTCGAGCGGAATATCCATCCCGTCCAGTTCTATCGTAATTGTCCTGTTTCGCGGGTCGGTCTGCTTTATTTCGGGATGCTCCGCGCGTATCTCGTCCCATGTGCGCCCGTCTGCAAGTTCCTGCCGGACCAGACCGAGCAGCGCATCGACTGGCTGGTAATGCGTATATACCGCCTCAGCTTTCGCGCTCAGGTCCGATTTATCGCGCTCGAACTTGCGGATTGCATTCTCCTGCTGGGTCAGCCGGTGTTCAAGCGGGTTCTGCTTCCTCTCAGGTTTCTTTTCGATTGCCTGCTCTTTCGCAACTGTGCCAAAGAACTCGTCGAGTGCCCCGCTAAACGTACTGAAATATCGTTTTGTCTGATCCGTATATCTGGAAATTTCGAACGGAAGGACATCGATCTTATTTTCATCCTTGTACGCGATATGCGGCTTTAAATTAGCAATCTGCCCGAATACGTGTGCGATCCCGTGGTGCACCGTCTCGACCATCTCATCTGATAAATCCTGGCAAGCGGTCTTTTTATCGATACCGGAGTGCGAACAGACCTCTTCGGCAATGACTCCCCCCATATTCAGTCTTGTCGCAAGCGTCTTGACAAGATCCAGGTCTGATTCTGAAAATAGATCAGATAACCCATCTTTTGTGATCTCGATAGGATTTGATTGCATATCAGGCAGTTTGTAGATCTCTCCACTCCGTATTCTCCGCCCACGGAAGGTCACCGGATGGAGCGGGAGGATGATCTTATGCTCGTGGTTCACCAGTATCACGTTGCCCGGCGGAAAGAGTTCGAGTATGAGCCCGTTTTCGACTTCGCCGCGCATCGTTTTGATCTCAATGATCCGGTCAAAGTCGTACTGCTCAATCGAGACGATCCTGCCGTGAGAAAGGTACTTCCGAAGCGTCATCGCAAACATCGGCGGCGTTTTCGGGCTTGGAAGCGGATGAGCGGTCAGGTGCACACATGCGCCCGGAGTGATTACGAGATCGGATCGCCCCTCCCCAAAGAGGTAGAGGTTCAACCGGATCTGCTCAATATCAGTACCAGTATCGGTTTTGTATATTTTTTCGATGCGCGACCCAATGAGGTGTTGCAGCTCAGAGACTATCACTGCGACATCGACACTTGTCATCGCCTGTTTCATCGTATCTCAACCCGGGCCGCCATTCTATCGTTCATCAGTCGACCTCGAGACTGAAGTCGAGCCACCGCGCGGAATGTGTGAGCGCGCCAATCGAGATCACATCCACGCCTGTTTCTGCGTACAGGGCAAGATTATCCAGTGTTATGCCTCCGGATGCCTCAAGCATCACATACTCGCATAACCCCTGCCTATCCAGTGCTGATATGGCTTCTGTGATCTCGCGAGGGTCCATGTTATCGAACATGACAATGTCCGCCCCGAGTTTTGCAGCGCGCACAGCATCTTCGGCATTTCCGACCTCGATCTCGACTGTTTTTGTAAACCCCGCATCTCTTGCGTATTTGTACGCGGTCTCCATCCCGTGTATCTTGATGTGGTTGTCCTTGATCATCACGGCGTCAGTGAGACTAAACCGGTGCGGATCGCCGCCACCGATCGCAACTGCCTTCTTCTCGTATCTCCTGAATCCGGGCGTCGTCTTTCTGGTACCTGCGATCTTAACATTGGTTCCTGCCACAATCTCCACGCACCTCCGGGTCAGGGTCGCTATGCCACTCATCCTGCCGAGAAAGTTCAGTGTGACGCGCTCGCTCTGCAGGATTGCGCGGGTACCGCCTCCGAGTTCGAGCACAACATCCCCTTTGGATATCGTAGCGCCGTCATCTCGTCTGCGCGTGGCTGAGATTCCACAATAATAGAGAATCCGCATCGCTTCTGCAAGTCCAGCGATTACCCCGTCTTCTTTTGCAACAATATTTGCTTTGACTACATTATCCGGAAGCAACTCATGGAAAAGATCGAAATCTCCAACGTCTTCTCTCAAAAACAGTTCAATTTCAGATACGCTCATCGCCTATCAGACCAAGCCCAGATTGTTCAACTGTTGCCAGACATCCATCTTGGCAAATTCACACTCTTTTTGAGTCTTTGCTCCGGTGATTACAAGTTTTCCTGATCGGAATATCAGAACAACGACTTTGGGATCCTTGATCCGGTACACAAGACCCGGGAACACCTCTGGTTCGTATTCAATGTTCTCGAACCCAAGACCGATCGCAATGGCGTCCAGATCGAGTTCCGTATCGAGCGATGCGCCAGCCACAATGTTCTGGACCGTGTAGTCTTTACTCGTGATCGTGTATCCGAGTTTTGTCAGATCATCTGACAAGATATCGATCGCTGTATCCACATCAGGTATGCTCTTTGCGCCGGTACAGTTCGCTTTGCCCGATCCAAAGACCAGAAATGCTGTTTTCGGGTCTTTTATCCGGTACACGAGTCCCGGGAATTTGTTTTTGTCATAATCAGCATTTTCGAGAGATGATGATATATGCAGGAGGTCGAAGTGGTCAGAAAGTGCCATCGACGCGACGATATTCTCGATCTTGATGGTGGGGTCAATCATGATATTGGGTTGGGTTTATATACAATAATACTATCGGTCGCGCGGAAGCGGTGACCCCTGCGCGCTTCGCCGGGCAGATTCACCTGTAATCACCCGCGTCCGAGCACCTTTGCGCCTGTGACCAGTTCGGCAGGCACCCCTTCCACCATCGACGCGCGACCGACATTTGGTGACAGGTCTCTCGTGTGCAAAATGTCGGATTCGGGGTAGGATGGTAGCCATCAAGAATGCGTCAGCATTGCACAGCGACAATCCATGCGAATGGGGGCGCATACATGCAAGGATCGAGATTGTTGCGGGTGCATTAATATCTTTGCGCTCTGGGTATGCGCAGGAGGGTCACGCCATCTATTGTTGACAGTCCCCCTGTTCACGAGGGTTTTATGTAGGATAAGTTATGACGTATCGTGTATGGAGCAGAGGGAACTCCGACGCGATCAACATACGGCAACGCTTTTGGCGGGTCATATACGAAGTGCTGACACTGGCATAGTCGAACCGAATGCGAAGCCACGATGTACAGGCTCTGTACTTAAGTGCGGGGTTTGGGTGTCGGAAAGGATCCCGCGTGAGAAAAGGGATTTTGTAAGGTGGGTTGGGCCGCGAATATAATTGTATCCGCTAAATATAATATTTAAGTTATGAAATACAACAAAAATTGGAAAACGATTGAGATAAGTACAAATACAATAAAATCAATCCGCGAGTTTTGCGGAAAGCTCACGATAGAATATCCAGATGACGAATTCAATGCTGAGAAGGATACATTCCCTATGATAGGTTATGTGCCAGACGATATTGACATTGACAGATCTAAAGGTGATAGTTTCGTTTTATATGGCGAATATTACAGGCGTTACTCCAATGTGCTCAATAGCCTGATAAGTGAATTAGCCACAGAATACTTAAAAGATGGTGAATTGAAAGATGCTTTTTGGCATTTTACTTGCGAAATAATAGCTGGACATTCTGTTTACCGGAACGCAGATAAACTAAAAGAAAAAATTGATAATTTTTTATATACTATATCAAAACCTTTAGAAGAGTATGAAATTTTAATCCCAATTTTGTATTTGGATGCAAAAGATTTGGAGATTAAGATTGGTGATGTCATCATAAAAAAATTTGATGAGATCGCTCTCGAAGACTGGGGGGTACCGAAGGATATTAGAGTGTTTAAGGAAATTGTAAATAAAACCATTGCCACAATTCCAGAAAAAGGCAATAATCCAAAATTAGTTTGTGGTAGAGCAAGAAGAAAAGCCGATTTTGTAATTCGTATTTTACAAGTTTCGTTTTCAACAAACCCTTCTATACGTGATAAGGAAACGCTCTTCAAGCAAGATGAGAATATCTTTTATAGGAAAAAGGATACCCCCTCATCTGTTGGTGGAGGGTGGCAGAGAAGTTACAAACCTATTCCAGTAAATATCGATGAAGATTTGAAAAAAAGCATAGATAAGTTTCTTAGTAGTATCTCGGAGATATTAGAGGAAGAAAAACTTACTCCGAAACTCAGAGAGCGTTTTGAATGGGCTTTAATGTGGATTGGACGTAGTATTGAAGAAGAAGACCCAGATATCAAAATCGTCAACTTATCAACTGCATTAGA
>CBDAFH010000185.1:0-7966 GCA_965195165.1 uncultured ANME-2 cluster archaeon
CCGGGTTCAGGAGGTCTTCTGCAACACCCCATGACGCGATGCTGCCATACTCTTCCTCCGCAGCTTTCTCCCGACTGAGAAGAAGATGAAGACGTGCAGTCCGATGAGCAATAGTTGATGGATGCTGATCGGGATCGGGGACTGCCACAACCCGGCCATGGATGCGACAGTGAGCACCACCAGCAAGAAGAGGGTAGCCGATGTGGTAAAGAAAATGATCGAGAGCGGACGCGCCCTTCTTCGTACAAATTTCCGGATCGGATCGATGATCCGGAACACACCGGAAAACCGGCTTGTAGGCAGATCTTCCTTTGCGATCTCGGAGATGCCAAACGGCAGCGTTCGCTCGACAAGGTATCTGCCCCAGGTGTAGTATGCAGCCACATATATGACCAGCACGACAGACATCGCAGCGACCAGGATCGCATCGCCATACAGCAGGTCTGCAAGAATCGTTGTGATCGGTATGGTCAGTACCGGGACAAAGACCCATGCCCATACCCACGAGTTCTTCCACATCCGAAACTCGAAAGTGATCTCTGCCCACCACAGGACAAAGAGCACCGCCATCGCATACGGTATGATCGTCCCGTAGGCTCTCAGCAGGTAGATAAAGACGGCAAGCGACACATTGATCAGGAGCACCAGCCGCAGGAACCTGAATATCTCTTCCCTGACATCGACCAATCCTGCCCCGGTGCTGGTGCTGTGCGACCGTTTCTGCAGTCGGTCGACGTTCGTGTTCATATACTTAAGCTGATCCGCCACATCGTTCATCGAGACCTGCGACTCCACGATGTCATTTAAAATCGGTTCGAGCCGTGCGTAGATTCCTTTTTCAAATCCGATATCGAGCAGTTGTTCGAAGAGGATACTCTTCTGGATAAACCGTATACTCCCGAAGAGCGACCCGGTTCCGACCAAAAGGAGGATCGCATTGAAGATGAAATCGTTTCTTTCAAATTCTCCGGTGATATTGTACATCACCGGGAAGACCGAGATCGCTATCAGGTATACCGAGGCACACAGCACGCATAACGCCCCGAACTTCTCGGGTACAGTCAAACTTTGTTTTTTCTCTATTTTGCTCACCTTTTCTCGCTAAAAAATCGTTTTGCCCCCTTAACTGTTCCTGAAACTCCGATCACCCGAACAGAGGCGCGTTTGTCCCTGATCTCATAGATCGTGGCGAGCACGGCACGGGTGCGCACAGTCTCATTGTGCATGCATGAAACGATCCCTTCCGTGCCATCAAACGACAGTACCCGGATCCCGCACTCGCTGCTGCCAGTGTCCCCGAACAGCGATTGCGATGACCGATCCAGTTCGAAGGTGAGATCGCGTCTCGATATCGCGTCCGCATCATCTGGCAGCATCCTGAAAGCGAGGTACCGCTTTCTCCCGCGCAAAGAGGGAAGGAGTCTCATCTAACATCACCGCGTATGGCTCGTGTAAGTAGTTCTCTCTTCTTTATCACCAGCAGGTATATCGATATGATGATACAGTGTATGCCAATCAGCATAAGAATGCATCCCGCCCAGAGCAGGGATGCCCCGGGTATGATTTTGACGCTTATCGGGATTACCGCTTCGGTCGATATATGGGATCTCGTCCCGCTGAACTGCGCATACACATCACGCGTTATACCACGATTGATCATCGGATCGTGAACGTCCCCGAAGTGCGTGGTCTTGGTAAATCCGGTAGCACCGGAGCAGTAGGGTTTACCATCCTTATAGATGTTTAGATTCGCAGTCTGTGTCCATGTGCCATCCGGATTCTGGAGGACGTCAAACTCTGCAAGCTCCATGCTCCAGCCGTCCCCCATATCCTTCTTTGTACCCAGTTCATCTACATCATACACGGCGCTTGAAGAGATATCAAATGATGTGGCGACGATTGCGCCTGCTATCACCAGTACGAAACCAAGGTGGACAAGGTTGATCCCTGTCGTCCGAAACCTCATGCGCCCGCGCATCCGCCTGAGATCCATTGAGAACTTGGACAAGATCGCAATAAACGCAAACAGGAACGTCGGCACAAACGCCCACACCGAGATCGATCCGAGTGCCTTTATAATTATTGAGGATGTCTGGTAAAATTCGCCCCCGCCATCCAGCAGTTTGTGACCCGGCAGCATCGCCAGCAAAAGCGAAAGTGCGAATATGAAAATCAGTATATATTTAATGAACGTATCATGGATCCTGCCATACGCCATACATACACCGGTCAGCAGTATGAGCAGTATCGCCGGAATAAAGCACCAGACATTGAAAAACCCCTGTGGGATTATGACCTTTGTGGCGAAGAGATGCTGCGAGATAAAACTGTATGCAAGTCCCCAGAAGCATACGAAAGCGATTACAATCAGCAGGATATTCGTCCATAAAAAGGTATTACGCGTCGAAAAGATGGATTTCGTAGGGATGGTTGTCACGCGGGTTCGCAGGAACTTACACATCCCGAGTCCGGTTGCCATGATGCTGGTAACGATTATGCAAAAGACCAGCAATCCGAACGTTGGCGTGCCAGGAAAGTCATGGAGCGAGTGTATGATCCCCTGTCTGGTAACCAGTGTCACGCAGATCGTGGCTATAAATAAAAATATCGTTGCTACTGGTGCAGCAGTCGTATATTCCTTCCCCTCATGATATCTGGCGATTATATGCAGCACAGCGGTTACGAACAGCCACAATATGAGCGTCGCGGTCTGCACGGGGTCCCAGTTCCAGAAACCGCCCCACCCGACGAGATTGTATGCCCATACGCCACCGGATACCATACATATCGAAAGAAACATCCACGACATCCTGAGCCACTGTCGCGATATCCTGTGCCATCCTTCCTTGCCTGTGATGAGATGAGCAGCTCCCGCAGACGCGGGAACGATCGTCGCCGCGTAGGATATGAACGTGACGAACGGATGGATAACCATCCATATCGTGATGAAGACCGGATTTAATCCGTTGCCCTCCTCCGGAACATGATCGATCAGCTCGATGATCGGCCTGAACGGCTCGGACTTGATGCAGAACAAGAGGATGAAGATCGATATGATCATCGCGATGAGTTCAGTCTTCCGCTGCAGTGGATTCTTAAATCCGTAATCCTCTATGATGAACCAGACCGCAAGGACGGATGCCCATGCCCACAACAGGTACGTTCCCTGCTGCCCTGCAAAGACCGCCGCTATCTTATACAGAAGCGTCATCCCGCTTGCAGAGTACTGCCACACATAAAGGACGCTAAAATTATCATTGATGAAATAGTAGACCATCAAACCTATCGCGGCGCTCTGGAGCAACAGCGCCAGCCGGGCCATGGTCAGGATGTGGGTGGTATTGATCCGGTATCTATCGTAGACTAGCAGCGCTATCACTACAAGCAGTTCGCATACCAGTGCCGCGTATAGTAAGATCTCCCCATCGGTCATTTCATCGTTCTGCCCCTGATCCTATAGAATATTGCGATGATTAGTAGTATTATTGCGATTGCGCCTATAAAGAGTATCTCCCTACGCAGGAACATCGCTTCGAGCACACCTTTCGGGCTGGTCACGGTGAGCAGCGCAGGTCTTGGATCGCTCCAGATCCCGCGTGAGTCAAGCGATTGGACAAAGATCGTGTGCCTGCCCTGCGACCACCCGGTCGTATTGACGACCGCAGTAGCTTCGATTGCCTGCCCGTAATACTCGGTACGTGTGAACGTAAGCGGAATCCCATCCCCCTTCTCACCGGGTATATCAACGAAATACTCGATATACCTCACCTCCATCTTCCATCCGGTCACGACCTTCGCGTTCAGCACCGCCGATTCGCCTGCATGGACTTGATTGGGTGTGATCGAGATCTCAGAGACGTGCGGGGTCACATCGAAGACCTCGAGCGTGTGGAATGTGATCGGATCCCTGCCGTCGTGACAGACATAACAGTCATCTTCGTATCCGTGCGAAGTGCCGCTCATATCGGTCGCATTAAACGGCGACTTCCCGCCATAATAGGTATGACAGTCCTTGCAATCCCTTACCCTGACGCCTGCGACCCAGCCATCCCAGCCAGGGTCCTGCGAGCTTCCGAGCGGATACGGACTGTAATGGAACGGCGTATCCGTGACGTTGTGGCACTCGGTACACGTAAACGCCTCCGCCACATCGATCACCTTAACCTCGCCTGCGACCATGATGCCGCCGCGCACCTCTCCCGCGCCATAAGTCAGGGTCTGCGACTCTGTGAAGTTCGTGTCGCGGGCATGGCAGGTATAACATGATTCATCAACCCTGGTCCCGCCATCTCCGTAAGTATAGGTGAGATTGTGATACCGATCCGCATTCTCGTTGTGGCAGAGCGCGCATGTGTAGGACTTGTTAACCTCTTCGACGATCGCATCGCTGTAATGTGCTGCCCCGTATCCGGGGTGGCATTCGAGACAGTCAACCTCTTCTTCGAACTCGCCGAGTCTCATGTGTTCCGGGTGGCAGTCTGTGCATAGGGAACCCGCACCGCTTGGCGCAAGCCCGAAGTACCCGCTCACGACATCGGTCGGCTCGTGGAACCTGCTCACACCGCTTGCGTTGTGGCACGGCTCGATACAGTTTACAGCCATACATTCTGTCGCCTTTCCATGACTCAGTTTGTCGATCTGGGTGCGGGACGGGTACGGGAAGGTGCCGCCTTTTGCGTGGCAGTCGAAGCAGTAGCCCTTGAATACAGTCTCGTTGCTCGCATTCAGGTGCCTGGTGAGATACGGGCTATGGATCGTTCCGTTGTGACATTTTTCGCAGACGAGCGTCTCATCGACTTTTGTGG
The DNA here is from genome assembly GCA_965195165.1 of uncultured ANME-2 cluster archaeon. Classification (GTDB taxonomy): domain Archaea; phylum Halobacteriota; class Methanosarcinia; order Methanosarcinales; family Methanogasteraceae; genus Methanogaster_A. The sequence continues at coordinate 4,806 of CBDAFH010000185.1, forward strand.
TATCAACGCTCTCTTCCGGTGCACCGGGATAGTGCGTCCTGATCTGTCCGGGAGTCCCGTATTTATCCACCGAGTCCGCACTGGTGTGGCAGTCCTCGCATGTCCGTTCAGGTGGTATCACCAGTTCGCGGTCATGGAACGTCTTGACAACGCCGTGGCAGTCCTCACATGCCCCGCCCTTGTCATGCGCAAAGACCTGCGAAGCATCCCCAAACGCCGCGCCGCCCTCCACGTCCTGATGGCAGACCGAGCAGTTATCTGTCGCTGGAAGCACGTCTCTCGATGCGTAATGGGAGGCCTCTGCCTCGTGAGACATCTCAGGGATTATTTCGTGCTCAGCCGTGCCGTTTAAGTGGCAATCGACACACTCGACCCTGATATCTATGCCCGCGCCGCTCCCGCCTTTGTAGAAGTGCTCGTATATCGGCGGGGCATCGAAGAGGGCATGTTCGTGGCATGTGACGCACGGTTTTGGATCCCAGTAATCGGGAGGGTGATCGTATGGCTCTACACCATCCGATGTTAAGTTGCTGTGGCATGCCCAGCACGCTTTGTTCATGAGACTGGTCATGGTTGCGTTGTACGTGGCATTGCGGTTGAGCCCCGCATGTACAGACTTTCCGAATGCATCTATGTCGATCTGGACATCAGGCGGTGTAATCCCGCCGATCTGGTGGCAGTCGAGGCAGTCGCCTCCGAACGCACCATGCAGGAGCGTGTCCACATGGAAGGTGTCTGGTTCGCCGCCGAGCATGAACTCTGTGTCCTTCGGCAGATCGTCCAGGTTGTGTCCACCAACGGTCTTGTCCGCGTCCGTGACCCAGAGCTCTGGCGACATGAACCGCGCATCCTCGATCTGGACGATCTCTGTTCCGGTGCTGGTACCGTTACTGGTGGTGGTGCTACTATTGCTGGTGTTGGTATCTGCTGCCGGTGCAAGCGGCGCGATCGTGATTATCAGTGCCAGGATGATTGTGAATATGAATATATTTTTAGAGTGTATCTTCAATGTCCTGGATGTAGCGCGCTTGGTAGCGTTTATAACGAATGACATAAATAGACAGATCGCGTGGATGGCACGACTAAATCCATCCCCTCTTATATTCCGTGCCATTCGCGTAATTTTACTCATCGCCTGAACACCCCCGAAATCCGCATCTCAAAGACTGTCACGTCCTCCATCGTATGCCCTTCATCGGTTATTGTGGTATTGTATGTAAACATCTCGCCTTCAGGAACAACCTCACGCTGGAGGACCATACCATCCTTCGAGAGTTCCACCATCGCCTTCCTGCCCACAAGATCGATCTCTGTGATCTGCAGCAGATATCCGTAGCCGAGATCCCATCCCGATCGTGCATACAGCGTCTTATGCTCGTGTTCTGTGAAGTTGATTACAAGCCGTCCGATGGTGATGTCGTCCGCATCATCCGTATCCCCGTCTGCGCCTGTGTTCCTGAGAACGAAATAGCCATCGCCGTCATCGGGCGCGTAGTATCGGTATTCATCGATATGGCAGGTGTAGCATGCCTTGTCATCGGTCTCGACGTGCATGCGGGATTTGAGGACCAGTCCCTTGAATGTGACAACGCCCATCATGCCGCTGGTAAAGATATCATCTACCTCGAGATCGACGATGGTAGTGTAGCCACTTTCATCCGACCTTCTGTGTTTGTAGGTCTCATGCCCGGTTCCATAGAGGTCGTCACCGGCGTTGCTCTTTGACTTGATCCAGTCCTTCTTGATCTCGTACTCGAAGACTCCGCCCTCGCTTACCAGTTCCCTTTGGACCGACACCCCGTTGTGCGCCAGGTCGACCCAGACGCTGCTTCCTGTTGAACTGACCGGACCGACCGTGATTTCGTAGCCATTCTTGAGTTTGCAGACCTCGCCTGTTCGGAGCGTCTCCTCGATGTCATTAGCATCCTCTATACGCTCGTAACGTGTGACGTTTCTCGGGTCAGGAGCATCGCCCCACTTCCTACCGGTATCATCGTTCTCGTGGCATTCGATACATTCTCTGGTATCGAGGACATCTGGCACGCCGTAATGTGAGACGGTTGCGTTAGTTGCGTTCACTTTGGTTTTGTTGTTAATGCTAAAGAGACTGTCCGGGATGTCGTTTCTATGGCAGTCCGTACAACTTGCCTCGGTCCATACCACGGCATCTATCTTGGTGCCGATTGAGATGTGCTCTGCGACCGGCGGTGTGTTCTCAGGTATGATGTGCTCTTCATCATCGGTTGCGTGGCAGACCTCGCAATCAGGAGGTGGAGTGCCGGGATGCTTCATCACGATGTCAACCGATAGGGCGTATGATTCGGTTCCATCGAGAGCGATTCCGGTTATTGTGGCAGTCCAACTTCCATTGGCTGGGCTACATAGTGAATAGTATTCACGAGTCTTATTTGAAACATAATCAATGTCCGGATCGCTCGCTGCTACGGACGAGTTGACCTCTCTTCCGTCCGGATCGATCAGGGTCAGGTTAAGATCGCCTTTTGTCCAATCGAGGGTGGCATTCATCTGTTTTGCCTTCAGAGGTACATCAAACAGGTGCGGTCTGTCCCCTCCTTCTATCACACTCCCGGCGATTGAGATCGGCAACGGTGTGTGGCAGTCGGTACAGTTGGCTCCACCGTGAATGCTCGAAGTAAATACGCTCTTTACGATGGTGTAATTTGTAATATGGTCGTGGCATATTAAGCAGAACGAGTTGTTGCCCGGAGTCATCACAGGCACGATAAATACGTCATCATGTATCCTTCCCTGTCCGTGACATGCCGCGCAGTCTACCCCGTGTTCGATATTTGCATTCTGCGGATCCACAAAGACATCGCCAAACTCGTTTCCTCCTCCGAGGTGGCAGTAGGAGCAGTTTGTGGTATTTGCATTATCAATTTCGATCATGTCGTGTCTTGGCTTCCCATAGTGCGAGACTTCTGCCGCCTTGCTATCGATGACGTAACTGTGTGGCAGTATCATCTCTGACTTGTTATGGCAGCCCATGCACTCAGGTCCCACAATAACATCTGTTGCATTTCTTGTGTGCTGTACCGCCTGCGGTGCACCGTATACCTGCTCAACCAACGGGTTCGCATGGCAATCCTCGCAGTCGTGAGGCGGAATGCCCGGATGCTTCACGAGCGGCTCCACAGCGA
>CBDAFH010000186.1:0-8136 GCA_965195165.1 uncultured ANME-2 cluster archaeon
GAGCACGGTCAAGGAGACGGTCTTCATACCGGGCAGGGCGTTCGTGCACGATACCGAACTTAAGGAGGTGCTCTCCCGCGATGGCGTGGACCGGCTTATACGCCGGGGTCCGGATCGGCTGACTGTTGACGGCGAGATGAGCATCAGCATGACGAAAGAAGAGGTTATACAGTTCGAGATCTCTGCATTCAGCGAGTTGATCGATCACATCAATGCGATCGGACTTCCGCCGGAACAACCAAAAACATAATAACCAGTCCGGGTGATGTGGTCATAGAAGGTGACGCGATATGAAGAGTTATCTAATTATATGGTTCAACAGCGAGGGTGGCGCACCCTCTGAAGTGAACAAACGACTAACCGCTATGGGATTTCAAGCGATACAGGGCGCCCAGGATTATGTCTATGACTGGGGCGAAAATGCGAGCATCGATGACATTCTACAGATCGGGGATCGAGTCCAGCTGACGCTGAAGGGGCTCGATGTCACGTACAAGATAGAGACGGTTGGCGGCAGATAGGGGCGGAGGCAGACGTGCCGATGATCGTTCTTGCTTCCGATGTCCCGTAGGCGGTTCTGGTTAGCGGTAGTCCTCATGGCTCTTTTAAATTCTATGCGCCAAATTCTGATGAAATGGAGGGGGTTTTTGACTTGATGGCAATTGAAGAGATAAAGAAGGCGTTTTGGAAGAAAAAACCGACTTTAGGGGATAGATATAACGTAGAATCGATAGGTATATTCGGATCGTATGTACGGGGTGCGCAGAAGAAGAAAAGTGACCTGGATGTGCTTGTGGAATTTTACAGAACCATCGACCTGTTCACATTTGTTGAACTTGAGGATTTTTTAAGCGAGGTTCTCGGAGTCAAAGTTGATCTGGTAATGAAAAGCATCCTGAAACCTCGCATCAAGGACAGGCTACTTAAGGAGGCTGTTTACCTGTGAAAAGGGATTACATGCGTTATATTGGTAGTATCCTTGAAACTATTGGAACTATAAAGAGATATCTAATAAGGGGAGCGTCTAAAGTCAGAAAAAATCCTGTACTTGTCGTGGCGATTGTTGCGTTGATTGTTGCGGTTCTTACATTGCTATATCCAGCATACCTTGAACGTGGCGAGAGAGAGGATTTGAAAAGTCAGATAGATTCATCTATCAAGGAGGCAAATTCTTTACGAGACGCGGGGTCGTATGAAGAGGCAATTGATGAATATAAGAGCATTCTCAAGATGGTTTCACCCAAAAAATTCCCTGATAGCTACGCAACGACCCAGAATAACCTTGGAACTGCATACGGGCGTTTGGCTGAGGTGAGGGATAAGGAAGCGAATCTTGAAAAAGCGATCCATGCATTCCAAGAAGCTTTAAAAATCCATACAATTGAGAGATATCCAATAGACTATGCAACGACCCAGAATAACCTTGGAGTTGCGTATAAGTGTCTGGCTGAGGTGAGGGACAAGGAAGCAAATCTTGAAAAAGCCGTCGATGCATACCAAGAGGCTTTGAAGATCTACACTGTTGAGCGGTATCCGATAAACTATGCAATGGCACAGAATAACCTTGGAAATGCATACAGTGATTTGGCTGAGGTGGGGGATAAGGAAGCAAATCTTGAAAAAGCCGTCGATGCATACCAAGAGGCTTTAAAGATCTGCACTATTGAGAGTTATCCGATATCCTATGCAACGACCCAGAATAACCTTGGAACTGCATACAGCGATTTGGCTGAGGTGAGGGACAAGGAAGCAAATCTTGGAAAAGCCATCAATGCTTTCCAAGAGGCTTTAAAGATTTATACTGCTGAGAATTATCCGATACGCCATGCAATGACCCAGAATAACCTCAAAAAAATCTCGTAGATCTATATAAACACCAGCATGATATTGAGCACGTTTAGTTTTCCTGTTTTTCGTTACTCCACAAACAGCACCTATTTCCCTTTCGAACCGATCAAGACGATCTGGATACCAACTCCAAAAATCTCCTCGATCCGGTATGCCCAATCCTTTGCGGCGACAGCTACTCGATCTGTCGATCCCGTCGATAACGCCCGGTTCCGTCAGCGCGATGCTCGAATAGAACTTGATGTGCGCGGCTTTCTCCGCAAGCAGGAAATCTAATCAGTCGCCCCCACTCATCTCAGATCTTCCCACAGCGCGATTACTCGAAACAGACTAACTGATCACGCTTCCCTCGCTTGCGTCTCCGACCATCCGCTGGTACCGCTCCAGCACGCCGCTCAATTTCGATTCAGGTGGTTTCCACGCCTTTTTCCGCTTGTCAAGTTCGTCCTGGTCGACCATAAGGTCCAGTCTCCGGTTCGGGATATCGATCTCGATCGTATCGCCGTCCTCTACAAAGGCGATCGTCCCACCGACTATTGCCTCTGGCGATACGTGTCCGATACAGGGTCCGCGTGTCCCGCCAGAGAATCTGCCATCCGTTATCAAAGCAACCGAATCGATAAGCCCCATGCCTGCGATCGCTGATGTCGGGGCGAGCATCTCACGCATCCCCGGACCGCCCTTCGGACCCTCGTACCTGACAACGACTACGTCTCCTGCCACAATATTTTTATCCATGATCGCTTCCATCGCATCCTCTTCGCTCTCAAAGACCTTTGCAGGTCCCGAATGCCTAAGTATCTTTGGATCGACTGCGGTCTGCTTGACCACCGATCCCTGCGGCGCAAGTGTCCCGTAAAGGACCGCAATCCCGCCCTCGGAGTGCTTTGGTGCGTCCACGGTTGCGATGACCAATTTGTTCGTCTTGGGATTTACGATCACCATGCCCTTCAGGTTCTCGCCGATCGTGCCGGTGGTCACAGTGAGCGCACCGAGATCGATTCCCGAACTCTGCTGGAGCCGCTCAATGATCGCATAGACGCCACCTGCCCTGTCGAAATCGATCATGAAATGCTCTCCGCCCGGGCGCAGATTGATTAGGTGGGGGGTAGTCCGGCTCAGTTCGTCGAACCGCGAGAGTGGGAGTGTGATTCCGAAATCGTGCGCGATCGCGGGCAGGTGAAGTACCGTGTTTGTGCTGCCCCCGATCGCCATATCGACGGTGACCGCGTTGTCAAATGACTTTTCCGTAACGATCTGGCGTGCTGTGATATTGCGGCGCACCAGTTCGAGGATCTGCCTTCCCGAGTCCTTTGCGATGTGAATCTTCTTTGCATCGATCGCGTGAGCGGTTGCGCATCCAGGAAGACTCAAGCCGAGCGCTTCGGTCATGCACGCCATCGTGTTTGCTGTAAAGAGCCCTGAACACGATCCGGCACCCGGGCACGCTATGCCCTCGAGGTTGCGTATGTCGTCCTTGGACTCACCGACCGCCTCAAATACCGAGATCAGGTCCTCCTCCCGGTCGCCAACAAAACCGGGAAGCATCGGCCCACCTGTAACTGCGATCGCTGGCAGGTCGAGGCGTCCCGCCGCCATTAGATGCCCTGGCACAATCTTGTCACAGGACGGTATCAGCACCATCCCGTCAAACGCATGTGCACGCACCATGATCTCGATTGAGTCTGCTATCAGTTCTCTCGACGGCATCGGGTATCTCATGCCCTCGTGGTTCATTGCTATGCCGTCGCAGATCCCGATGGTGCTGAATTCAAACGGTACGCCTCCAGCCATCCGTATTCCGGCTTTCACTGCTTCACTTATCTTATTGAGATGAATATGACCTGGGATTATCTCGTTCCAGGAATTCACCACTGCTATAAACGGCTTATCCATCTCAAAGTCTGTAACGCCTGTTGCCCTGAGCAGTGCGCGGTGGGGGGCCCGCGCAAGCCCTTTTTTGATACGGTCGCTTCTCAGTTCCATGTGTTTTGTTATTGCGGCGGTGGTACATTAAATTTCTGCCAGATGTATCTGGGTGGCAGGGATGGCGGGGCTGGCAAACTCCTCGTAGTACCTATAATATAGGAACGACATAACCGATACCATTCGAAACTATAGGACAGGCGGGAATACAGTGAAATGGCTAAATAAAATCCTCGGGAAGCAGAACCAGCAGAAACAGCAGAAACCTCGTACTAAAGATACGGTCGTGTTCCGCGATCTTGGGGACTGGGTTTCGGACAGGACAAGAGCGGAACTCGGAGGGTTCTTCGAATCCGCCGCACAGATCTTCGCAGAGATCGAGGCGACAAAAGAAGAACTGATTCGCGATATTAAGACCCTCGAGGCCGCAGAACCTCCAGAGTTGCCGTCCCGCGTAATAAGGGTGGGGTTTGCAGCCCGCGATAGCATGATCAAGCAGATCAATGTGATGATCGATAGAATCAGCACCCCGGCGATGGATTATCCTGATATCATGGAATTTTGCAGGTCTATCGATATCGTTCTCGACTCCACGATCGAGAAGTCTGCAAAGAGCCACCACCGTGCCAAATACCTGTTTCCAAAGGAGGTTGGCGCGGTATTCACTGACCTCAGAAGTATAAAAATATCGTTAGCAAAACTCAGAGATTTGCTTGACCGGGAAGGTGCGAAAATAAAGGGTTTTGATGGGATAACAGAGACTATACAGCGAATAGATGATATAAAAAGAGATATCGTAGCAGGTAACTCCAATATAAAGAAGAACGGTTCTAAAATAGACGGAATAAAGCGTGAAATAAGCGATTGCACCGCCAAACTGGAGCAACTGTCACAGAGCAAGGAATGGAGTTCTTTTGTTGGACTTGAAGACAGGTTGAACGAAAGAGAGATGGAAGCGAACAACATCGAAAATAACGTGACAGAACTGTTTATTCCACTTAACAAGGCACTAAACCGGATGAAAAAACAGAGCGAGAGTGGGAGGTACACGCTTTCAAAGAAACAGAAGGAACTCCTGGATGTTTGCCTCGAAAACCCGATTTTGGCGGACGCAGCTGATGTAAACGATTTCCTGATAGAGATGCTGCAGATAGTCGAGAGCGGCGCGCTTGGACTTAGGGATAAGAAGCGCGATAAGATCGTTGATCAGATCGATCAGATAATGGACTCATTCGCGCCGAAAAAGGAGCGATACGGCACCCTTAAGTCCGAGACCCATGAGATCGGGAACCAGATCTCTGACCTGACCATATCAAAAACAAAAACAGCGCTTGAGGGACAGCTTGATGAGAAGAATGGGGAGATCGCCCGGATCGGCGAAGACCTTGTCAATCTGGAAGAAGAACTTGAGATGCGAAGCACTGAACTCGAAGACCTGAAGGCAAGACTTTCTGACGCGGTAAACTTAATCGAACCGGTGCAGATCGTCTTTGATTAGCACTGCCGTAATAAGCGGATTCGATTCAGCACCCGGGCAAGTTGCAGCCCCGCTTCATGGAAAAGCTTATATACCGGACGTATCACACTATTAATTAAGCAATTCAATGAGAAACTCGTTTTTTCGTTTATGAGGTGCTTCTAATGGACGATAATATACTAAAAGGTACGACCACGATTGGATTAGTCTGCAAGGACGGCGTTGTTCTCGCAAGTGAGCAGAGAGCAACGATGGGATATCTCATCGCGAGCAAGGATGCGCAGAAGATCTACAAGATCGACGATACCGTCGGCATGACCACAGCAGGCGCTGTTGGTGATGCCCAGCGGCTTGTACGCGTCATCTCGGTGGAATCGAGTCTGCACAGGATGCGGACGCACGAGCCGATGACGGTCAAGGCAATGGCAAACCTGCTCTCAACTGTGCTCGGTGCACAGCGGATGATGCCGTTTTATGTTCAGCTCCTGCTCGGAGGCATGGACAAGACCGGTCCCTGCATCTACTCACTGGACGCGCTTGGGGGAAGGCTTGAGGAGCGAAAAGCGGTATCCACCGGATCGGGATCGCCGATTGCTTACGGAATACTTGAGGATCGATACAGGGAAGACATTACCACTGACGAGGGTGCCGATCTCGCGGTGCGTGCACTACACAACGTTATGAAGCGGGACTCGGCATCGGGGGACGGGATCGATGTGATAATTATCACAAAAGACCAGTATACCCAGATGCACGGGGACGATATCAAGAAGAGACTCGGTGAACTGGGGAATTAATGGGCATAGATGAGACGCTGTCTGAATTAAGGCAGCGGATACGGAAAAATCTTCCGGTTGGGGTGACGATCTCGGACGTGGAATTCGAGGGTCCCGAACTGGTGATATACACGAAGGAGCCGCGAAAACTGGCGGATAACGGCGAGATCGTGCGGTCGATTGCGAAGGATGTGCGAAAGCGGATCGTGATACGCCCTGACAAAAGCGTGCTGTACGATCCTGCTGATGCAACCGCTGCAATCGAGAAGATAGTGCCTGCGGATTCAGGCATCACCGACTACTTTTTTGATAGCGATACCGGAGAGGTTATGATCGAGGCAGAGAAGCCAGGGCTCGTTATCGGACAGCATGGATCGATGCTTCGTGAGATCACAAGACACATTGGCTGGACGCCAAAGGTCGTGCGCACCCCACCAATCGAGTCGTCGACGATAAAGAACGTCAGGCATGTGCTGCGCGAGAGTCTTGACGAGCGCAAACAGATCCTGCGGGAACTCGGGGAGAAGATCCACCGCAGCATCACATCTCCTGATAACTGGATACGCATAACAGCACTCGGAGGCTGTAGGGAGGTTGGACGGAGTTGCTTCTTGTTGTCAACTCCGGAAACGAGAGTATTGATTGATTGCGGTATCAATGTGGGCGCTGATGACAACGGCGGCACACCATACCTGTACATCCCTGAAGTCTCCCCGATCACCCATCTTGATGGCGTAGTTGTGACACATGCTCATCTCGACCACTGCGGGCTTGTGCCGCTCTTGTTCAAGTACGGGTACCGTGGTCCTGTGTATGCCACACCCCCCTCCCGCGATCTGATGGCGCTTCTGCAGATCGATTACATTGATGTCGCGAACAAGGAAGGAAGGCGGATCCCGTATAGCTCGGAGATGGTCAGGGAAGCACTAAAACATACAATCGTTCTTGATTACGGGAGCGTTACCGATATCGCGCCTGATATGAAACTGACACTCCACAACGCAGGACACATCCTCGGATCGGCGGTCGCTCACTTCCACGTCGGCGATGGATTGCACAACGTGGTATTCACTGGCGACTTCAAGTACGAAAAGACGAGATTGTTCGACAGCGCTATTAATAATTTCCCGAGAGCGGAGACCGTGATCATGGAGGCGACTTATGGCGGTCCGAACGATTTCCAGCCTCCGCGGAATGTTGCAGAGAAGAACATATCAGAGATCGTGAAGAGGACTGTCGAGCGCGGGGGCAAAGTACTGATCCCTGCTTTTGCGGTCGGGCGGAGTCAGGATGTGATGCTGGTTCTCGAAGAGGCGATGCGGAAGAAGAAGATCGAGCAGGTTCCGATATATTTAGACGGCATGATCTGGGAAGCAACCGCGATTCACACCACGCACCCTGAGTATCTGAACAGCGATCTGCGGAATCAGATCTTCCACAAAGGGATGAATCCGTTCCTTGCGGATTGTTTCACAAAGGTGGATTCGCAGAAGATGCGGGAGGATCTTTTGAGCAATATTGATCCCGCGATTATCATCTCGACCTCGGGAATGATGAACGGCGGTCCGATCATGGAATATCTCAAGGCATTTGCACCGGATGAGAAGAGCACTCTGATATTTGTCGGCTATCAAGCCGAGGGGACTGTGGGACAGCGCATCCAGAAAGGGAGAACCGAGATACCGATAACAAGGAGGGGTGTGTCCGAGTTGCTCAAGATCAAACTTGAGGTCTGCACGATCGATGGGTTTTCAGGGCATTCGGACCGGAACCAACTGGTAAAATACATCAAGAACATGCGTCCGAAACCGGAACTGGTGATGACCGAGCATGGTGATGAGAGAAACTGCCTGAGTCTTGCAAGTGTGATTTATAACAAACATCACATCAAAACTCAGGTGCCGAGAAATCTCGAGACCGTGCGAGTGGCGTGAGCTGATCCTTTCACACGATTTTTTCACAAAAAATCGAGTAAGAAATGCCCTTCGGGTCGGAGACCATTTTTTGAATGCGAAGCGCCAGTGGAACCGTCAAACCTTTGTGGAAAGTTTGCGAGTGAAAAACGGGTGTATAACCCGAAGGGCAGTTTTTGATCAAACTTTTGTGAAA
>CBDAFH010000187.1:0-6342 GCA_965195165.1 uncultured ANME-2 cluster archaeon
CGTCGGGTTGGATGCGGACTGCCAGCTTCCCCATGCGGTGGAGGAACCTGCGCTGGACGCCTTGTCCCAGATGACCTCGCCTCGCATCAGAAATCCGAGTTCGATCATGTCCTCGGCAATCATTGCGTGAAGCGGGATGTATGGCTTCCTGCCGAGGTTTGCAACGTTTATGCAGGCGCGTCCTCCAGGTACAAGGACTCTATGAACCTCGCGCCATACTCGCTTCAGGAATTCGCGGTAGTTTTCAAGGGTTAAGTCTTCGTCGTATTCCTTTCCGACATTGTACGGCGGCGAGGTTACCATCAGGTGAACGCTGCTATCTGGCAGTTCGTCCATCGATTCGGCGGATTTTTGTAGGATTCTGTTTAAGGATTCGGGCGGGATCGGGTTTTCCACGTATTCGACCTTCTCTTCCTTTGGCAGACTTTCGTACAGCTTGCCTGCGTAGAATGCTGTGGAATCATGGCTTATCCTGCCAGATGTTCCGAAAGAACTCGTCTTTGTGCCGCGTCGGCTATTATTCAGATTTGTCATCCTCTCGTAATAGCATTAAATTATCAGCCGCAAACAAACCGCACGACCCTTTCACCCCTCAAACCACCCGCACCTGCACCATAACATCACCCTGCTTGATCTTGTTCACCACATCCATGCCCTCGACCACCTGACCAAAGACCGTGTGCACCCCGTCAAGATGTGGCTGCGGCGAGTGCGTGATAAAGAACTGGCTGCCGCCTGTGTTCTTTCCGGCGTGCGCCATCGAGAGCGCACCCTTCGTGTGCTTTCGCGGGTTTATCTCGCATTTTATGCTGTATCCGGGTCCGCCTGTGCCGTCGCCTTTCGGGCATCCGCCCTGTATCATAAAGTTCGGGATGACCCGGTGGAATTTAAGCCCGTTATAAAACCCCTTGTTGATCAGTTTCTCAAAGTTCGCTACGGTCTTCGGTGCGTCGTCTTCGAACAGTTCGAGGACGATCTCGCCCTTTTTGGTCTCGATAATTGCTTTCTTCATAGCTGTAACCTCTTGGTGTGGTAATGTCATGGGGTTTTAGTTAAGAGTTTCTGTTGAGGACTGTTAGGTCACACAGTGTCCGCGTCACAATACCACTATTTGGATTTGTGACGGTCCCTTATGTCGGATGCGCCCGGATACAGCATTGAATTTTCTTAGATTCATCCAACTCATCAGCAAAGAATCTCTTTACCTCGTTCTCGTGCATCGATCTTATATACACAACAGTGCCCTGCAATACCCTGTATTCGAGGGAATTTTCACGTATTACATCCTTCGATCTCATCAAGACCAGCCAGTTGGTCCTTGAAATAGTTTCCAGCGAATCATAGTACTCTTCTGCATCAAATCCGTCTCTGACCAGTTCCTCATAGCTGTTTCCGGATGCCCTCAAAAGTTTCAGATAAAATCTCACATTCACCCTGACACATTCCATAGCCACGCCCCCCATCTCTTCGTCATACACCCGATCGAAATCATTCCGGGATAGAAAGAGGAGCATCGCCCTCACAACCTTCTTTGCTGCGTCACTGATATCCCCTAAATAATCCGAGATCTCATTTTCCTTGCGTATCACGCTCTCTGCTATATTCAGGATGTCTCTCTCCACTTTCAGGGTCTCCTTTTTCACCCGATCCATGTACATCCTCTTGTATCCATCCTTCAACCTTTTTGGAATCAGGCATAATACAAGACCCTCCTCGCTCCTTATGATATCTCCAACTGCATTTACTATCTCTTCTGTGGCTTTAATGTTGTATTCATCGATAATCTCCCGTTTATCCTCGATTCCACCATCTGCCATCTCATAACTCGCCTCTCGCCCGGAGATAATACAGCTCGAAGCCTGCAATAAACATCACAAGAATGATCAGGTAAGTCCACAACTCCTTTTCGACCTCTGCTTTGACGAGATCAGGCGCCAGTGTACGCGCCTCCTCTGACATCGGATGGATCGAGAGATCGGATTCCAGAGGATCGTACAGGTTCGAAGCGAGGTCATCATCCCCGATCCGGTACCCGCCGACCTCGTCGAAGAGCAGGTTATCGGTCTCCACGGTTCCGGAAGGTGTGGTTACCTTCTGCACCCCGCCAAGCGGCAACATCCTCCCTGTTCTGACATTATATTCCTCGATTCCGTGAACCCCGCTCATCCAGTCCACGATCTGCCTCCAGAATATCGGATAATCGACCCTCGTGTGGAAATCGTTCCATGTCGAGTCGCCTTCACCAAATCCTGAATAAACTGCGGTGCCAGACCCCTGTTTCTGGTATGCAAGCATTGGAGAGTCATCATCCGCTATCACGGTCACGATCGCGTCATCGGCTGGTTCGGATCTGAGATGCGTGGTGACTGAAACGTCCTCGAATGCGATATCCTTTGTGAATTCGGCAGGCATAATTGTTTCCAGCGCGGCAGCCCCCGCTTTTCCGGATATCTGCACAGGCAGCAGTCCTTCGGCCTCAATATAGCCGAGGTCGCTTGATGCAAGGATCACGAGACTTCCCCCTGATTGCACAAACGACGCGAGATCCTTAAACGTCCCGGGAAGAAGCGAAGTCTTTGTGATGTTTCCGATCACGACGAGATCATAATCATCGAAAGACGGGAGAACCGGTGGTTTTACGATTGAACATTCGGTATCGGGGAGCGAATTAAGCGCAATCTTTACAGGGGGGTTTTTAGTCTCGCTTACGACGAGAACCCTCCGTTCCTCTACCGCGGGAATCGCGATGTAGGCGCGGTCATCGACCTCCAGCGAGTCCTTCTGCTTTAGGGAGACTACCGTTGCTCCCGGCTCGACATCGTTGAGCGCGAAGAGTTCGCTTGAGTGGGCGGGCACGGTTACGTTATCTGTGAGAGTCTTTTTGCCATTTCGGAATATCTCGACCGGTACCGTTTTTTTATCATCCATGTAATTTTTGATATTGCAAATATATTCATACGAATCCCCCTTCCGCGCAAGTTTGCCATACGTGATCCCGATGTTTTCGGCATCGTTTCCGACCTGCTTGTAGGTCACATCGATGCCGTCTGCATTCGCAAGCATCTTCGAGGCGGCTATCGAGTCGCTATCGGTATTCGAGAAGTCAGAGATCACAACGATTGCGCCCTTCTCGTCTTCGATCATGCTGCTTGCAAGGATGATCGCATCCCCTATGCTTGCAGTGGTCGCGCCCGGCGCAAGACGGTTCAGTGTATCCTTCGCACCCGATGTTCCCCCGCGCTGGAGCACAACTACCGGGATATTCTTTGCCATGATGATGCTCGTCCTTCCGCTGACGAACTTCTCTGCGGCGTCCTTTGCACGATCGAACCGGCTCGGGTTCTCTGCCTGCATCGATGCGGATGCGTCGATGATGATCACGGTGTGGTCAGCGCGCACGGTCTCGTTTGCGGTGTAGAACGGAGCCGCCATCGCAAGCGTCAGCAGGATCAGGAAGAGCAGTTGCATGAGCATCAATGGGTCCCTGATGATCTTCTTAAGCATCGCCTCGTATCGATGCTCTTTCCGCTCCGCGTCCAGGATGAACATCAGCGACGGGATCTTTATATCATGGGGCTTTGGTTTGATCAGATACAGGATTACAATCGGTATAAGACTCAAAAAACCAAGAAGTGCCAGCGGATTTGCAAACGCCATCCTAATCCCCCATATATCTTATTTATCCTATCGCGCCCTAACTGCCTCGAAGAACGCATCAAATATAGGAACGTTCGTCCCGAACGAGAAGTAATCTGCCCCTATGTGCATGCAAGTCTCTCTCACACCCTCAAAATGATCGTCAAGCAGCTTTTTGTACTCTTCTTTCATCTTCGGACTGATGTAGGTCTTTCTGACCGCATTCGTCTCCATATCATGTAATTTCACGTCTCCTGCGATGGTAAGATCGTGTTCGGCAGGATCGAAGATCGAGATCACAATTAGATCATTCGGTGCAAGCCGGTATAATCCGGCACGTATCGAGTCGAGATCGGTTAAGAAGTCTGATATGACGATGACAAGCGATTTTGACCGGATCATCTTCCCGTACTGCTGGGTACAGTGGTTAAAGTTCGTTTCTCCTTCCAAAGTAGTCTGGTTCAGTCTGTCGATCGTGTGAAGCAGGTACCCGCGCCCTCGTTTCGGAGGTGTGATGTCGATATTCTCTCCAAACGTCGATATTGCAAACTTTTCGTTCTCTCTCGTCACCAGATAACCGAATCCGCACGCAAGCATCGCTGCATAATCGAACTTCGTCGTCCCATTGCTCGAATAATCCATGCTCATGCTCGAATCGAGGAGTATGTGCGTGGTTACGTTCTTCTCTTCCTCGAATTTGCGGATGTAGAGTTTCTCGGTCCGTCCGTACACCCGCCAGTCGATAGTCCTGATATCGTCGGCTGGCATATACTCGAGGTACCCCACGATCTCGATTCCCTTCCCCTGCAACACAGCCCGCCTGCTGCCCGCGTACACGCTTGATACGCGCTTGCGCACCATAAGCGAGAATCGATTCAGTTGGTTGAAGAACTCGGTATCGATCATCGTGACTTATTATGCAATCTCGGGTGTATGAAGATGATTGTTACTCTATCTGCTGACTGTTGAATCTGAGTAGTTGCCATTAAAGAATCATAAACACCAACCAGACCCATAACAACGCACGGGAATGGCATAAAATCATGCAAAGTGAAATCCGGACAATTCTCACTACAGTCATTGACAGGATCAAACCGACTCCTGTGGAGCGCGATGAACTTGCGAAACTCGCACGCAGGATCGCGGGATATGTCGAGGAAGAGGGAGTGCCTTGCGAATTGGTCGGATCTGCGGCACGAAATACATGGATTTCCGGAGAACACGATCTGGACCTCTTCATAATGTTCCCGACCACGTTAAATAGGGAGGAATTGGAAGACGAGGGTCTACGTATCGCAAAATCAGTAGCAGAGCGTTCAGAAAGTTATGAAATACGGTATGCAGAACATCCTTATGTTCATGGTCGATTTGAGGGGTGTCGGGTCGATCTTGTGCCGTGTTATCGGCTATCCAGCGCGAGTGAACTTAAATCTGCGGTGGATCGAACCCCTTTTCACAATAAGTACATCTTGTCCAAGATTGGTGGATTGGAGGACGATGTGCTGCTGCTCAAGCAATTTATGAAGCGTGCCAGCGTTTACGGATCCGAACTTAGGGTACGTGGATTCTCAGGATTCCTCTGCGAGTTACTAATCCTCAATTACGGCTCGTTTCAAGGGGTGCTCGATGCTGCCTGCGACTGGAGGGACGGTCTGCTGATCGAGCCCGGGGGTGGCACGTCCCAGCGTTCCCCTGATGCCGGGGTCGGTCACGGCGGGGTCTGGGAGCCGCTCTGCATGATCGATCCGACCGACCCGCACCGCAACGTCGCAGCCGCGCTCTCGCTCGACCAGTTCTATGTCTTCGTGGATGCGGCACGCGGGTTTCTGGCAGAGCCGTCGATCGGGTGCTTCTTTGCAGAACCTGCCCCCCGCATCGATAAACCGGAGATAGTGTCAGCAATGGATGCGAGGGGGACCGATCTGCTTGCAATCGTCTTTGAGATCCCGGATATGGTCGAGGACATCACATATCCACAGTTGTACAAGATGCGAGAATCAGTGCTCGCTCTGCTATCAGAGCACGAATTCACGGTGCTTGGGAGTGTCGCAGGTGTTCTGCCTGCGAGCGAGACCACGGATACCGTTGTGCTGTTAATCGAACTTGTGTCCGGAAAGCTCCCGCCGCTCCGGAAACACGCTGGTCCGCCTGCATATATGCGGAAACACGCAGAACGGTTCAAGATGAATCTTGCGGACGAAGGTACGTTTTCTAATGTGTACATCGAGGACGGGCGGTATGTTGTCGATAGCTACCGGACGTACC
This sequence comes from uncultured ANME-2 cluster archaeon, assembly GCA_965195165.1. Taxonomy (GTDB): domain Archaea; phylum Halobacteriota; class Methanosarcinia; order Methanosarcinales; family Methanogasteraceae; genus Methanogaster_A. The sequence goes on from CBDAFH010000187.1 coordinate 5,902, forward strand.
GGTCGGCAAAAGACCTGCTTGAGTCTGAACTTCATTCCCGCGCGCTTGGAAAACAGTTGTGCAAAGAAGCCCGCGAGGGGTATGCTGTGCTTGAGGGGGGGGAGATCGTTGACGCGGTCGATCTTGCGTTTTTAAGCAGGTATTTCAAGAAATGATAACGGCGTGTGCCTGCGCCCCCTACAGTCCTCATCGCTTAAGTGCCCACCATCCCCCAAATACCAGAAGCGCTATCGCAGCCGCCACGATCCACAACTTATTCGCCAGAAGCTTCTCTGAAAACGGCACCTTCGGAGCCACGGAAACCCCGATCTGCATGGAGTCCGAGATCCGGATATCCCCCTCCTCGCCCTTGAACCTGATCCCTGTGCTTATACTATATACCTTCGGAACCGCGCTCCGGTCGGTGCTGACGCGGAAGTGCGCGGTCACAGACTCGCCAGG
>CBDAFH010000188.1:0-3134 GCA_965195165.1 uncultured ANME-2 cluster archaeon
ATCGAGAAGCAGCGGTACAACCCATCGCTCGAACTCGCGTTTAAGCTTGCAGACTTCTTCGGTGTCACGATCGAAGATCTCTTCATCCGCGATTCCCCGGAGGATTCGGCAGAACCAGAGGCAGTGCAGTAACTCATATACCCGCGCAAGAGCAATCTACAAATGGCAATCATCATGGCAAACCCGCTGACAAACCCGGACCGGTTCTTCGCTGAACTATCAGGAAGAGACTCGAACCTGCGGATACCAGCCGCAATCGTGCTTCTGGCAGCCATCGCCACAGGCATCTATATCGCGGCGGTGGACGGTGTGACGACATTCTCACCTTCCGGGGCGGCGGTGCCGTTTACAGGAACCTCTGTGGCTACCAGCGTTATCGGAGGGCTTATCATAATGTCTGTCTCGTGGCTTCTTTATGCCGGGGTATTCTATGCAATCTCGACGCTGCTTAGGGGGGTTGGCTCGTTCAGACGGGTTTTTGAGTTTACAGGATATGGTTTCATCCCTGCCATCATCGCACCGGTCATCGGACTTGCTGCGGTCTGGCTTGCGTATCCGGGTATCGACTTCTCCGCAATCGAGCCCCAACTCATGAAGCAAACGCTGATGCAGAATCCGCTTATGAAGGCGTCTGACATAGCCGGGATCCTTTTTTTGCTGTGGAGTGCTGTTATATGGATATCCGGAGTCAAACATGCGTGCGATATCTCGAGACGAACCGCGACGGTCACGGTTGTCTTGCCTGTGGCGGTCTACCTCCTGTACAGCATAGTTATTATAGTATAATTGAAATATTTAGAAAACAAAGGCAATGGGGGAGATGACAACATGGACGAGACACCTGAAGATTTCGAGAAGCTGGACGCGGCAGTCCTTGCCGAATCGAAGAAGAGCCCTGCAAAGACAGTTCTCATCTGCCCTCAATGCGGCTCGAAAAACGTCACGTACTGGCTTGGCTTGAAAGCCGGATGCCAGTACCAGTGCAAGGACTGCGGCTACATCGGCGCATTCGTGATCGAGGAATAGGCTGACCGCTGGCACGTGGCTACCGCTCTCGCATATATTAGCCCGTCCAACCCCACCACCTTTATCCTCCGACCCCACCATAAAACCCGCAATGCGCTGAACCATTCTCGGAATCAAGATGCGGCAATGGCAGAGAGGAAATTATATATGAAAATAGGGAAGTGATATATGATATGCGAAGAGTGAAAATCGAAAGCATGGAGGATATGGAGTCACTTCCGGAAGGGGAATGGGTGGAAGCACCTGTTGGACTACATGCAAAGTTTGTTTACAGCGTGGACCGTGAGAATAACAAACTGACGATTACGCGCCCAGAAGAAGTCGCTAAAAGGATCGGGGAAGAGCGAGGGATTTGATGAAGGGAAATTTCGGCCCAAAGTTCTTAAGATTCGTGATACCGGTTATTGGTGTTCTAAAAGAACTGGGAGGTTCTGGCAAGGTCTCCGAAGTGCAAGATGCTGTAATAGAGCTGCTTGATATACCGGAGAACGAGTTGGAAGAAACTTTGAAAAGTGGGGATTCGAGGGTAAGAAATCAAATCGCGTGGGCTAGATTTTACTTGTCGAAAAGCGGTTATGTGGGATCATCCCAGAGAGGAGTTTGGACATTGACGGAAAAGGGGCTGAAATCCGAATTAAATGACAAAGATGTTCATAACATGTTTAAGGAGGTCCAAGGAAGATTTGATAGGAATCAAGATGTAAAACAAGTTAATGTAGAAGATGAAGAGACAATTGAAGTGTATAGCCATAAAAAAGAGCTATTAAACATTTTACAGTCCTTACCCCCGGAAGGATTCGAAAGAATTTGCCAACGCCTATTGAGAGAATCTGGTTTTCAGCAGGTCAAAGTCACAGGGAAAACTGGTGACGGTGGCATTGACGGTCATGGGATATTGGAAATAAATCCGCTGGTCAGTTTCAAAGTAATCTTCCAGTGCAAAAGATATCAAGGTACTGTTTCTGCCTCGCAAGTAAGAGATTTTCGAGGGGCTATGATGGGGCGGGCTGATAAGGGAATAATTATAACAACTGGAAGATTTAGTTTGGATGCTAAAGGAGAGGCTGTGAGAGATGGTGTTCCACCGATTGAACTGGTCGACGGTGAAAAAATGGTAGACATGTTTGAGAATATCGAACTTGGATTAATTCCAAAAACCATATACGAAATAGACGATGGTTTTTTTGAAGAATTTAAATAAACTATGGGGCGCTACGGATACGCTGTAATGTGTTCGCGACCACGCACCAAAACATCTTTACCTCCCGCCCCATCATAACACCAGAACAATGCACCGAACCATCCTTGGAATCGAGGGCACCGCGTGGAACCTCTCCGCGGGAGTCGTGACCGAAACAGACGTCCTCGCAGAGGCGACTGCGACGTACCGGCCAAAGATCGGCGGCATCCACCCGCGGGAAGCAGCGCAGCACCACGCCACCCACATCGCATCCGTGATCAGGAAAGCGATTAAGTCGGCAGGCGATGTGGAGATCGACGGCATCGCGTTCTCGCAGGGACCAGGGATGGGGCCGTGTCTCAGGACGGTTGCAACAGCAGCACGAGCGCTTGCGCTCTCGCTCGATGTGCCCCTGATCGGTGTCAACCACTGCGTCGCACATCTTGAGATCGGCAGGTGGCAGTGCGGAGTCGATGATCCTGTGATGCTCTATGTGAGCGGCGCAAACTCGCAGGTGCTTGCGTATCGGGGCGGCAGATACCGGATATTTGGGGAGACGCTTGACATCGGCATCGGAAATGCGCTTGACAAGTTCGCAAGACACGCGGGGTTCTCGCATCCGGGAGGACCCAAGATCGAGAGCGAGGCGCTGGCTGCAATGGAGTACATCCCGCTTCCGTATGTGGTCAAGGGGATGGATTTCTCGTTTTCAGGGCTCATGACCGCAGCAAAGGAGGCGCTTACGAATCATTCGCTCGCCGACGTCTGCTTCTCGCTTCAGGAGACTGCGTTTGCCATGCTTGTCGAGGTTACAGAGCGTGCGGTTGCGCACACCGAGAAGAACGATGTGCTGCTTGCTGGCGGCGTCGGCGCAAACACACGTCTTCGCGAGATGCTTGAGATTATGTGCGCTGACCGGGGCGCGGCG
>CBDAFH010000189.1:0-4023 GCA_965195165.1 uncultured ANME-2 cluster archaeon
GCTCCCTTCCGGGCCTAAACCGTTTTCCGCAGCAGAGATAGCAAACCTGCCCTCCGGCAGACTCCACTACCAACGCCATCCCCGCAGGACGGAGATTCATTGTTGGGCATCCGATCTTAAATAGCGTTTGATATGTCTTCCATTGGCTTCGCCCCCCGCATATCGGCGGTTTCGGGTGATAGGTGACGCCGGGTTACCCGGGCTAGCCCGCAACCAGATATTGCATGGATGATACTAATAAGGTTATCCGTTCACCGGGATATCCGGCGCACCATACGTCTCATGCCAGTCGAGCACCTGCCTGTAGGTGCGTATCGTTGACTTGCCTGCGCCAAACATCGCTGCGATCTCGGCATCGCTCCTGCCGTCGTCGACAGCATGGATGAACTCGTTGATGTCAAAGGGCGTCTCAAAATCCCGCCACCTGAACAGACCGCACTTGACCCTTACCCGCTCGACATTGCGCATCTTCTTCCGGTCACCAAGCGATACTGCGATTTCGCTGTCACTACAGTCCTTGTGATACATTTTAAAGACAGTTACCATCTCATCAAGTGGTAGTGTCGTCTTTATGCCAAGCGCCTTGATGGCATCCTTAATCTCCTGATCACTGGCATCACTCCCCGATCCCAGTGCGATCATCCCTTCGATGGGTTTGTCATCAATCTCTATCATTGTGTTCTCCTCGTTTGCCTCATGATGGGCTATCATATCTCTTTCTGGCAGGTGGCATAACTCTTTCCGGGGTCATGTTCTGGTGAGGGGTACGGGGCGGCAAAAAGAGGCGGGATTACCTCACACATCATATAGCATCACCGCGCAAACCCGGGCATCCGAATCCGTCGAAACGTTTATCCGAGTCTCTCCTAAAATCGGAGATGAATGAAGATCGGCGTCATTGCGATTCAGGGAAATGTTGCAGAGCATGTAGATGCGCTGGAACGCACGTTTGCCGAGCGAAACGACCGCGGCGAGATCATCCTGATACGGCAGAGTGGACTCGTCCTGTATTGCGATGCCATCGTGCTTCCGGGCGGCGAGAGCACCACGCTTGCGCGGCTTATGTGGAAGGAGGGCATCGCCGAAGAGATCCAAAACGCAGCCGCTTCGAACGTGCCGATACTTGGCACCTGCGCGGGTCTCGTGCTCCTTGCGAAGCATGGAGATTGCCAGACAACAAGAACAAAACAGCGATTGCTCGACATAATGGATATCGAGGTCAGGAGAAACGCGTATGGGGGGCAGCACGAGTCATTCGAGACGTTAATCGACATCCCGGTCGTAGGGGGGGAGTTTCCAGCGGTCTTTATCCGTGCGCCTGCGATCGTGCGTTGCGGAGATGATGTCACCCCACTCGCGAGGTTGGGGGAGTACACCGTTGCCGCGCAGCAGGGTAACGCGCTTGCACTTGCATTCCACCCTGAGATGGTGGAAGATACGCGGCTGCATCATTATTTTGTGGATATGATTTAGAATCCATCTGGAAAGCGAATATGCTCGAGTAACGTGTGGCAAACAGATAACCCCCAATCTGTGTAAATCAGTGGATGATAAGGGTTTTTAGCCACTGACTGCGACAGCAGCGGCGCAGCCATTAACACTGATTCCGCTGATTTTATCTACAAGTTACCCGAGCATGTGCCGGAACGTCATGCTTCAGGACTTTCTGGATTGGCTGTGGCGGTTGCCTGAATGGGGCGTGTCAAAACTCTCCAGCACCGCTATCAGGTTTTCATAATCCACCTCGGTATTGTAGCAGCCGTCTGTTAGAAGCGGAACCCCATAAGTCACAATATCCTTGCGTTTAAGCGCCCGCATGACCTTGTTTAACTCGTAATTACACGCCACAAGAAGCGCGCCGTCTGCCGACTCCTTCTTTATGACATGGCGGACGTACGACGAGCCTGCGATGATGTATAAGGTATAGCCAAACCGGTCCGCATCTTCCATCATCTTCGAAAAGATGCACTTGCCGCACCTCTTGCACTGGATCCCGAAGCGTGTCGATGGCGCAGGGCAGTCAAGCGACCTCATGCAGTGCGGGGTGAGTAGCAGGCGGTGTTTCGTCTTTGCAAAAGCAGACCTGTGCGCCATGTTCTTGAGCGATACCATCCATGTATCGAGCGTTCTCGTATCTGCGAACCTCTGAAAGACTGCTTTTATCGGGAGATAGAAGAAATCAAGGATATCCGCAAAGACCCCGGCAAGCCAGACATTCCTGGTGAGACTGATCCGGCTGATGACCAGAGCCAACAGCGCAAGAACGGCGGATACGACTATGATCGCCGATATCGCAACCCCGATCAGTTCATACATCACAACACAGCTCCATCTTCTTGATCACCTCGTCTACATCCACCTTTGTGTCGTAGCAGCCGTCCCGTAGCAGAGGGACGCCCTGAACCGGTGCGGCCTTCGCGATATCCTGCATCGCCTCTGTCAACTCGCTATAACATGCCACAGCAATACACGCATCGGGACTGCAGGATTTGAGGATCTTCCTGACAAAACTGCCTCCCGGCACGACAAACACCTTGAAATTGTATTTTTCCGCAGCTTTTGCTATGAGGCCGATGTCGCACCTGCCGCACATTTTGCACTCATAGCCGATTATCGGGTCACACCGTGTCGCGCACTCAGCCCCTCTCATGCACTGCGGCAGGAGGATTATGCGCCCGCCTCGCATACGCTTAAACTTCTCAAGCATCATCGCATTATTAAGTTCGATGAGAATCTCGTCAACGAGTTCTTCTTTGATATAAAACACCCTGCAAACCCACTTCGCAGGCGAGTAGAAAATATACAGCACAAACTGGATGAAATTCGGGAATACGATCTTATGCCTCTTAAAACTGTAAACACCGAGCAGCAGTGCCAGCACCGTCGCCAGAAGGACAGCAACTGCTAAGAAGACGAAGAACCTGCCAAGAAGTTCGTAAGGGACTTCCATAAGACTAAAACGGTTTGCGGATATTTAAAGTTGCCTGTGAGGTGAATAAAGATACATCTCTGGTGAAAAGGATATGAAATACCCGTTTATCCCCTCAAATCCAATAAATATCTCAAATTCGCACGATTTCTGGATTTTCTGCATACCAAAAACCGTTTCCATGAATGGTTGGGTTAAAGTAGCAGTATTACCAACAGGCAACCATGATAATCGATGAAATCAGCATCACCAGAGCAATCGTCGCCGAATTCACAGAATCATTCCTTGGCTGCACCGATATCGACTGCGCACTCGTCGGCGCAGGACCTGCGAATCTCGTTGCTGCGTACACGCTCGCAAAATCAGGCATCGATGTGGTAGTCTTCGAGCGGAATCTCTCGGTCGGCGGCGGCATGTGGGGCGGCGGCATGATGTTTCCAAGGATTGTTGTGCAGGAGGAAGCACGCCGGTTTCTCGATGAATTCGGGATCGCATACACCGAATACGAAGAGGGGCTCTATGTTGCGGATTCGATCGAATCGGCCTGCAGGACCTGCGCATCAGCGATCGGGGCTGGTGCTAAGATATTTAACCTGATGAGCGTCGAGGACGTGATGATCAGGGACGCGGGGCGCGTGTCGGGACTCGTAATCAACTGGACATCGGTTGCTGCGGCACGGCTGCACGTCGATCCGCTGACCATCAGGTCAAAGGTAGTGATCGATGGCACAGGGCACGATGCCGAGGTATGTAAGATCGTTTCTGAGAAGATCCCGAACGCCACCTTACAGGTTCATGGCGAGCTGCCGATGTGGGCTGAACGCGGCGAGAGTGCGCTTCTCGACTTCTCAAAAGAGGTGTATCCTGGGCTGGTTGTTTCCGGCATGGCAGCAAATGCCGTCTCCGGAGGTCACCGGATGGGTCCGATCTTCGGCGGGATGATGCTCTCTGGCGAGCGGGCGGCAGAGGTGGCGATGGAGATCATCGATTCCGGTAAATGATTTTTCGATCTATGAAGCGCGAGTGAATAGCGGCGCAGCCACCAAGACGGATGGGCACGGATCTGAATCATTCATCTCATCCCAAGCCACATC